>JACQXA010000003.1 GCA_016208975.1 Nitrospinota bacterium | reverse complement strand
CGGATACCGGCCGCAGTTTTATTTCAGGACGACGGACGTGACAGGTGTCGCCACGTTGCCTGAAGGCGTAGAGATGGTGATGCCCGGAGACAACGTTACGCTGGCGGTGGAGCTGATCACCCCCATAGCGATGGAGAAGGAGCTCCGGTTCGCCATCCGCGAGGGCGGCAGGACCGTGGGCGCGGGCGTTATCACCGAGATTTCGGAGTAAGAATAGGATTTAAAGGAAATGACTACGTTATCCGCTGGCCAGAAAATCAGGATCAGGTTGAAGGCTTACGACCACAGGGTGCTCGACCAGAGCGTGAAAGAAATAGTCGAGACCGTGCGCCGCTCCGGCGCGCGCGTTATCGGCCCCATACCCATGCCGACAAGCCGCAACCGATGGACGGTTCTGCGGTCTCCGCATGTGGACAAGAAGTCCCGCGAGCAGTTCGAGATGCGCACACATAAGCGCATTATCGACATCGTGGAGCCTTCGCCCAACACGGTGGACGCCCTGATGAAGCTGGACCTTTCGGCTGGCGTGGACATCGAGATAAAGCTGTAGGCCGGGAGCGCTAGGACAATGAAAGGACTTATAGGCAGGAAAGTGGGGATGACCCAGGTGTTCGCCGAGAACGGCGACGCGGTGCCGGTTACGGTGCTGGAGCTGGGGCCGTGCCCGGTTGTGCAGGTTAAAACCCCTGAGAAAGACGGTTATTCGGCGGTGCAGATAGGTTTTGAGCCGCTGGAAAAGAAAGACCCGAGGAAAGTGGCCAAACCGGCCCGTGGGCACTTCGCAAAGGCGAGCGTGAAACCCCACAGGTTTTTGCGGGAGTTCCGGTTGAGCGAAGGCTCCGCCACGTACAAACCCGGAGACACCATAACCGCACAAGTGCTGGAGGGCGCCCATTTCGTATCCATCACCGGGGTGAGCAAGGGTAAAGGTTTCCAGGGCGTCGTGAAACGGTATGGGTTCAAGGGCCAGCCGGCCAGCCGTGGCACCCACGAGTATTTCAGGCACGTAGGCTCGGTGGGCATGAGAGAGTTTCCAGGAAGGGTTACCCCCGGCAAGAAAATGCCCGGTCATATGGGCGCCGAACGGGTGACCACCCTGAATATGGAGCTGGTCAGGATATTCCCCGAGCAGAACCTGGTGCTGGTTAAAGGCTCGGTGCCTGGCGCCACAGGAGACTTGGTGTCGGTGGCGGCTAGTGTAAGAAAAGAGAAGAAAGTGCACAAGGCGGCCGAGGCGAGGTTTGTGAACCCGCTGAAGGCTTCCAAGAAGAAGAGCGGGAAATAAACCATGTTGGTTGATGTGTTAGACCTGAGCAAGAAAAAAGTTGGAGAGGCGGAGCTTTCCCCGTCGGTTTTCGAAGCCGAGGTGAAGGAAGGCCTCATTCACGAGGTTGTGCTGTGGCAGTTGGCCAAACGCCGGGCTGGAACCCATAATACCAAGGTTCGTAGCGAAGTGAGCGGCGGCGGCAGGAAACCCTGGAAACAGAAGGGCACCGGCCGGGCAAGGGCTGGCTCCATCCGTTCCTCCCTGTGGCGTGGCGGCTCCATAACCTTCGGCCCCAGGCCGAGGGACTACAGCTATTCCATCCCCAAGAAAGTGCGGCGCGGCGCGCTGATTTCCGCCCTGTCCTCCAAGGTGAAAGAAAACGCCGTGGTGGTGGTGGATTCCGTTGCGCTGGCGGAGCCCAAGACTAAGCTGGCCGCCTTGGCCCTTAATAACCTGGGTTTGTCCGGCAAGACCCTGGTGGTTGTGGATAAAATAGAGCCCAATACAGGTTTGGGTTTCAGGAATATTCCCCGCGTGAAGCTTATGTCCGCGCAGGGGCTGAATGTTTATGACGTGCTCAACGCCAACAATCTCCTTATAACCAAGGAGGCTTTGGGCGTGATTCAGGAGAGCCTTGGAAAATGACTACAAGCGCGTATGATCTGATCCGCCGCCCGATCATCACCGAAAAGGCCGGCGACGCCAAGGATCATCAGAACAAGATAACGTTCTCGGTAGCCCCCGCCGCCACCAAGGGCCAGGTGAAAAAAGCCGTTGAAGAAGTGTTCAAGGTAAAGGTGGACAAAGTGAACATAGTAAACGTCAAGGGCAAGGTGAAACGGCTGGGCCGGTTCTCCGGCAAACGGCCCGACTGGAAAAAGGCCATCGTCACCGTGAAAGAAGGCCAGACCATAGAAGTTTTCGAACAGGTATAAGGAACAGGTTTTAACATGGCTCTCAAGAAATTTGCGCCCACCTCGCCCGGTAGCCGCACCCGCGTTACGCTGGACAGCTCCGAGATAACCAAAAGCAGGCCGGAAAAGTCGCTCACAAAACCGACCACCAAGATATCCGGCAGGAACAACCTGGGCCGCGTTACAGTGCGCAGGCGCGGAGGCGGCCACAAAAGGCTTTTGCGCGTTGTGGATTTCAAACGGGACAAAGACGGCATTCCGGCCAAAGTGGAGGCCATTGAATACGATCCGAACCGCACCGCTAATATCGCCCTGTTGAGCTACGCTGATGGCGAGAAACGCTACATCGTGGCTCCGGAGGGCTTGAAAGCGGGCGACCAGGTTATGTCCGGCGAAGGGGCCGACATAAAGACCGGTAACGCCATGCCGCTGAAGAACATTCCCCTCGGCGCGCAGATCCACTGCATAGAAATGACACCGGGCCGTGGCGCGCAGATGATGCGGGCCGCCGGCGCTTCCGCCCAGTTGATGGCCAAGGAGGGGGATAAAGCCCTCATCCGCCTGAAATCCGGCGAGGTGAGGCTGGTTCCCGTGATTTGCAAAGCCACCCTTGGGGCCGTGGGCAACTCCATGCGGGAAGGCATATCAATAGGCAAGGCGGGCAGAAACCGCTGGCTGGGCAAACGCCCCAAGGTTCGCGGCGTGGCCATGAACCCCATCGACCATCCGCATGGCGGCGGCGAGGGCAGAACGTCCGGCGGCAGGCACCCCGTTACCCCGTGGGGCAAGCCCACCAAGGGCGCCAAGACCCGCAAGAAGAAGAACGCATCCGACAAACAGATAGTCAAACGGCGCAAGTAGCCAGGTAAAAGGACGAATATGTCTAGATCGTTAAAAAAAGGACCTTACGTTGAGGACTCTCTAATGAAGAAAGTCCTGGAAATGAACTCCAAGAACGAGAAGAAGATGGTGAAGACCTGGTCCCGCCGCTCCACGGTGACTCCGGAGTTCGTGGGCCATACTTTTGCTGTGCATAACGGGAAGAAGTTCATCCCGGTGTATGTCACCGAGAACATGGTGGGCCACAAGCTTGGCGAATTCGCCGCCACCCGCACCTATCGCGGCCACGCCAAAGGCGAGAAACGGTCCAGCGGCGCCCCGGCCGGCAAATAGCCCGTCTTTTAGCCATTGTGCGGCGCGTCCCAACAAGGGCGCGCCGTTTTTATTTCTCACAACCGCGCCGCTACCAGGTTGGCGTTACCGGTCTTCTCAAGGGGCCAGCATGAAATCCATGAGGCCGCCAGACACCAATATCTGATCCGTCATCGCTATGGCCAGCGAGGAATTCCCGGTAACCATCGTTAGGATCATCTCAAGATAGTCGTGATAGTAAGCCACCGCAAGCATCGTGGTGATGTCATAAGTGGCGTGGTAATCGCCATTGTCGTATCCCGTATTGAACTTCCCGCTCGCCTGGGCGTTTCTATGGGCGAGATTGGAGAATACGCTCTCAACTTCAGCGTTGGAGTAACTGGCCTTGGTCCAATCCATCGTATGCTCCACATACGCCTCTGTGGCCTGGGTTGATGGAGTGGAGTCTGACCAGAATTCCACATCGGTGAATGTGATACTGCCACTATTGCCGGATAAGATTAACCACGCCTTGCCGGAATAGCATGTCTGGCATACAGTATGGATTCCGTCCAGGCGGGACGGGCTCGTTCCTGCCTTGCCGAAAGTCACCGTAACACCGGAGTTGGAGTAATCTGTCCCGGCGATTGATTGCAGACGCCATGCGCCCACCCACGGCTCTTCCGCCAAGGTGGCTGTTGCGCTTGGGCCGGACGAACCGCCGGTTGAGCCGGATGAAGAGACGCCACCACCGCCTCCGCCGCACGAGACAAGGAATAGAAACAGGATGAAACCTGAGAAGTTGATGAATCTTTTCATTTTTGAAGCCCCCCTATGATTTCGTGGATATAATCCTCAGAATTCATTTTCTGGGACACAAAAATGATGGCAGGGAGAGGTCAACCTCTCTTTAGATTAAGCTGGAAATTATTGAGGCGCTCACATCCCCCCATCACCATCTCCGGCGCATGGTAAACCCTGGCTATTCCTAAAGTGTCTCGCCATAAGAATAGTTTAACAATACCCGGTAAGAACCGCCACAGGAAGAATATCCAAGGTATGGTTGCGGCTGAAACCGATTTTCAGCAAATCCTCGGCAACAATTCCCCCGGCAGTTTCCCTATCATCCGCACGCCGCCTACGGATGATGTAACGGTGACTTTTGGCTGGCCCCGTTCCAGCACACGCCCGATAATGGCGGCGTCTTGCCCCAGCCGGTGAGACCGCATAACCTTAAGCGCCTTTTCGGCGTCCCGCTCAGGCGCAATCAGTATCATCTTCCCTTCGTTGGCCACATACATGGGATCCAGCCCTAAAATCTCGCAAGCGCCCGCCACGGATTTTGATATGGGCATGGCCCGCTCATCCAGCCTTATGGAAACGCCAGCGGCCTCGGCTATCTCCACTGCCACGGTGGCCAGACCGCCCCGCGTGGGGTCGCGCATGACATGGATTTCCACCCCGGCGTCTATAATGTCGCTCACAAGGGTATGTAGCGCCGCCGTATCGCTCACAACCGGGGACTCAAACCGCATCCCCTCCCGTTGGCTCATGACGGCTATCCCATGGTCGCCAATGGTTCCGTTGATTATCACCACGTCGCCCGGGGCCGCGTTGCGGGAATGGACCACCAGCCCCTCCCTTGCGGCGCCCACGCCGGAGGTGTTGATGAAAATCTTGTCCCCCTTGCCCCGGGGCACAACCTTTGTGTCTCCACAGGCGATTTGAACGCCCGCTTGCGACGAGGCTTTCCGGATGGAACCGAGAACAGATTTGAACCCGTCCATTGAAAGCCCTTCCTCCAGAATAAAAGCCAGGCTGATAAACAATGGCTCCGCCCCGGCCATGGCCAGGTCGTTTATGGTGCCGTTTATCGCCAGGTCGCCGATGTCACCACCGGGGAATATGAACGGATCTACCACGTAACTGTCGGTGGTGAAACAAATCTTGTTGTGGGGGAGCGTGGCGGGCGTGGCGTCGTCCATGTCCGGCGGCGGCCCGCCGTCATAAATGGCGGGCATTACCACTTTGGACAGCAGTTCTCCGGTCATTTGGCCGCCGGAGCCATGGCCCAGAAGAATGAACTTGTCACGCATGGGCCAACGCTCCTGCGCCATAACGGTAATGGGCGGCGCATGTGCCTTCCGAAGAGACCATGCAGGCCCCGATGGGGTTTTCCGGGACACACGCTTTTCCGAACAGCGGGCAGTCCTGCGGCCCTTTTAACCCTTTAAGTATCTCTCCACACACGCATGCCGGATTTTCACGGGATGGAGGCTCTACAATCCCGAATTTTTTGGCCGCGTCATAAGCTTCATACTTTGGCGCGATGGCCAGGCCGCTATCGGGTATGGGGCCCAGACCGCGCCACACCGCGCTGGATTTTACGAACACGTCCGCCAATATGGCCTGCGCTTTCCTATTGCCCTCGGGCAGGACAACGCGGTTATATTCGTTTTCAACCTCGGCCCGTCCATCGGCCACCTGCCGGACAAGCATGATTACGCCACGAAGGATGTCCAGCGGCTCAAACCCGGTAATGACGCAGGGGACGCCGTATTTTCCTGCAATGGGCCTATAACCCTCCTCGCCGATAATGGCGGAGACATGTGCGGGGCACATGTAGCCGTCCAGCTTCAACTGGCCGCTGGTTAAAGCCTCCATGGGTTCCGGCATCACCTTGTGCGCGCAAAGAACGGAGAAGTTTGTGATACCCAGCTTTTTGGCCATGATGATTGTGGAGGCTATGGAAGGGGCGGTGGTCTCAAAGCCCACTCCCAGGAACACCACCTCGTTATTTTTATTGTTGGCGGCCACGGTCAGCGCGTCCAAGGCGGTATATACCACCCGCACGTCCTTTCCAGCGCCGCGCTCTTTCTGCAGGGCGGAGGATGTGCCGGGCACGCGCATCATGTCGCCGAAGGTGGTGATTATCACCCCCGGCGTTCGCGCCAGCTCAATGGCCATGTCCACATAACCCACGGGTGTCACGCAAACCGGGCACCCGGGGCCAGATACCATTTTCACGTTTTCCGGGAACATGGAGCGCAAACCGTGACGGTAGATGGACATGGTATGGGTACCGCAAACTTCCATCAGTGTAATGGCCCTGGCAAGCCTTGCGGCTTCCCGGACCAGGTCTTGCTCAAGCTTTGCGGCCAGCTTCCCGTCGCGGAACTCTTCGATGTATCTCATCTATCCCGTTCCTCCGACTCCACGATCTCGCGCATCAGCCGCAATGTTTCGTCGGCGGTGGCAGGGTCCACCTTGGCGATGGCGAAACCGGCGTGCGCCATCACATAATCTCCGGGTTTAACGTCGTCCAGCGTCATGACGCAGATGGTTTTGCGGACGCCGTCTATTTCCGCCACGCAGTTCACGTCATCCACTTCGATAACTTTCATCGGCACGGCAACGCACATGTAGCGATTCTCCCGTATTAATCGTTCACCAGAGTTTTAGCGGCTATTAAAGCCTGCCCAAGCGCAAGGCCCCCATCGTTGCAAGGCGCCCTGCCATGCCGGTACACATCAAAACCGGCCGATTGGAGCAATGCGCCCAGCCTGTCGGACAAAACTGAATTCTGGAAAACACCACCGGATAAAAGAACGCGGTTCAGCCCGCTTTCTTTGCGGATACGGCCTGCCATGGCTAAAGCGGCTTGCGCCACCGTCTCGTGGAACCTGGCCGCCATAATCCCCATTCCACGCCTTGCGATAACGTCCTCAACCAGCGATTTGAAGGTGTCCCTGAAATCCAGCGAGACAGCCTGCCCCCCATCTGCGGCGATAAAAAAAGGATACGCCTCGTAACCGCCGGTTTCAACCTCCATCTCCAGCGCCATGGCGGCTTGCCCCTCGAAAGAAGCGCGGGGGCAAAGCCCGATAAGGGCCGAAACAGTGTCGAACATCCTGCCCATTCCATGCGATAACGGGGTGTTCACGCGGTTCTTTAGCATCGTGCGAAAGATTTGGAGCCTCTGCGGCTCCAGCGAGTTTAACCATTCTACCGGCAACGTTGGAAAGCTGTCGCCATAGAGTTCAAACAACAACGCCAGCGCCAACCGGTATGGCTCTCTTATCGCCGCGTCGCCGCCTAACAGGGGGATGGGATTTATCGCGCCCGCTCGTTTAAACTGCCGTGCGGATCCGGTCAAGAACTCGCCACCCCAGATCGAGCCATCAAGACCATATCCCGTGCCATCGAAGATAATGCCGATAACCTCCCCGTCCAATCCACGCTCCGCCATGAGCGACGCCATGTGCGCGTGATGGTGTTGCGCGGCTACCTTTACCGCCTCCGGCCGCGATAGGGCGTAGGTGGAGCTGAGATACGCCGGGTGCATGTCGTGGGCCACGGCCGCCAGCTCGTTGATGCCCAATAGCTCCAACATCCGCTCGACTCCTTCGGTGAAGGTGGCGAGGGTGTCTTCATATTTTAAATCGCCCATGTGCTGGCTTAAAAAAGCCCGATCGCCTTTTATCAGGCAGAAGGTGTTCTTAAGCTCACCTCCAACGGCCAGGATATTAGGGTATTCCCTGTCCAGCATGATAGGCGCAGGCGTGTAGCCCCGGGAGCGCCGGATTACCACAGGGCCGTGGCCCATGACCTTCTCGATGGAATCGTCCGCCTTGTTGTGGATGGGCCGGTTGTGGGCCAGGTAATTATCGGCGATTCCCGCCAGTTGCGTTTTTGCGTCATCATCACGGTAAACGATGGGCTCGTCGCTTATGTTGGCGGATGTCATCACCAGGGAGTTGTACGGCGCCGTATGGAAAAGCAGGTGGTGAAGCGGGGAGTAGGGTAGCATGGCGCCTATATAGCGGTTGCCCGGAGTGGATGAATTGAAACTGGGCGCCGCTATTTTCTTCACCAGAGTGATTGGATGAGGCCTGCTGGCAAGAAGCGCCAGCTCTTTCTCGCTTAGGTGGGCATATCTGGCGACGGTCGCTAAATCAGTAAACATGATGGCGAAAGGTTTTTCGTCCCGCTTTTTCAAGGTTCGTAGCCGGTTTACGGCCTCGTCGTTCCCCGCGTCGCAAGCCAGGTGATAGCCGCCGATTCCTTTAATGGCCACGATTTTTCCCTGCGCCAACGTTTCCATCGCGGCGACAATAGGGTCATCAGCGGCTAGTGGCATAAAATCCGGCCCGAGGAACATCAACCTCGGACCACACACAGGGCAGGCCACGGGCTGGGCGTGGTATCGTCTGTTCTCCGGGTTTTCGTATTCACTCCGGCAATAATGGCACATGGGGAACGCCGACATGGTGGTGTTGGGCCTGTCGTAGGGAACGTCCGTGACGATGGTGAACCGCGGGCCGCAATTTACGCAGTTGATGAACGGGTAACGGTGGCGGCGGTCGGCAGGGTCGAGCATTTCCCGCAGGCAATCGGGGCAAACATCCGCGTCCGGGGCTATTAGCGCCCGTTTGTCCCCTACGTATTCGCTTTCCACTATCACAAAACCCCTGGCCCCAGTGGGCTCGGCGAATGTGGATTTTATGGATGTGATATGGGCAAGTGGCGGCGCCAGCTCTACGATGTCTTCCTCGAAAGCGTTCACGGCGTTATGAGCGCCCTCGGCGTTTATAACAACACCGCGAACATTATTAAGAACATTGCCCGCCACGCCGTGTTTTCCAGCCAGGTGGTGGATGAACGGCCTGAACCCGACACCCTGCACGATGCCGGTGACTTCAATTATTTTCCGCGCACGCTCACCCTTGCCCGGCATTCCGCATTGCCCGGATGAAACCGTACCAATCCTCCATCCCCTCGCCGGTTCTCGACGACACCGTGAAAATCTTCAGCGAGGGATTCACGTTCCTCGCGTATTCCACGGCGCGGGGCAGGTCGAAATCCAGATGGGGCAGAAGGTCAGCCTTGGTAATCAACAGCGCCGACGACACCCGGAACATCTTTGGGTATTTGGCCGGTTTGTCTTCCCCTTCGGTGACGGACATCACCGCCACTTTCATATTCTCCCCCAGGTCGTAAGAGGCGGGGCATACCAGGTTGCCCACGTTTTCGATAAGCAAAGTGTCCACGGTCTGCAAGGGTATTTCGGCAAACGCGCCGCGCACCATCTGCGCGTCCAGATGGCACGCCGATATGGTGTTTATCTGCGTGACGGGAACGCCGGTTTCCGCTATCCTCCGGGCGTCGTTGTCCGTCTCCTGGTCCCCCTCGATTACCGCGAACCTGATTTCGTCTTTCAGGTCGTTGAGGGTGCGCACCAGCAAAGAGGTTTTGCCCGCCCCCGGCGAGCTTACGAAATTTAACGCCGTAACGGAAAGCCGCGCGAGATGTTCGCGGTTGGCCGCGGCTATCTCGTCGTTCTTGCCGAGCACGTTTTTCCTGACTTCCACCACCTCGGCCATTATTCAATCTCCATCTGGCGCACGGCCAGCTCTTCCCCGGCCACCATTGCCGCGGACAACCCTTCGCACTTGGGGCAGATGAATATGCGGTTTTCCGGCGCGAAGCTCAAGCCGCAGTCGGGGCACTGCGCCTTAGCGGCTATTTTCTCGATAACAAGTTGGCTACCCTCTGCCAGGCTTCCCTTCACCGCCGCCTCGTAACAGAAAGCCAGCGCGTCGGGCATGACGCCGCTAAGCTCCCCCACCTCCACGGTGACGGACAGTATCCTGCTGGCGTTTTTTTCGCGGGCATGGGTCTCCGCAATCTGCGCCACGCTTATAGCCACGGACATTTCGTGCACAATTTAAAGCCCCGCGCGTTTCTCTATGAAATCGACAAAAAGCCGCACGCCAATGCCCACACCGCCCAGCGGGATGTAGCTACGCGCCTTATCGCTGATATAAGCGGTGCCCGCCACGTCCAGATGGGCCCATTTGCCTTTCACATGGCGCTTTAAGAAAGCGGCGGCGGTGATGGCCCCGCCCCAGCGGGGGCCTACGTTCTTTATGTCCGCCACTTCGCTTTTTATCTGGTCCTCATATTCGGGCCAGAGGGGCATGGGCCACAACCGTTCACCGGATATTTCGCCCGAATCTTTTAATTGTTCCATCAAATCGTCGTCGTTGCCGAAAAGGCCGGAGCAGTGGGTTCCAAGCGCCACCATGCAGGCTCCGGTGAGGGTGGCGATGTCCACCACGCAATCAGGCTCGTATTTACCGGCGTAGGCCAGCGCGTCGGAAAGGATAAGCCGCCCCTCCGCGTCGGTGTTGATTATTTCCATGGAGACGCCGGACAGGGATGTCACCACGTCCCCCGGTTTGGTGGCGGAGCCGCCGGGCATGTTCTCGGTGGATGGCACAAGCCCCACCACGTTGGTTTTCAATTTCAGCGCCGCCACGGAACGCATGGCCGCTATCACCGCCGCGCCCCCGGACATGTCCGCCTTCATCTCCTCCATCCGCTCTGATGGCTTTATGGATATGCCGCCGGTGTCGAAGGTAAGGCCCTTACCGACAAGAACTATGGGCTTCTGGTTTTTCGGCCCTTTCATCCATTCCATTATGATGAACCTGGCCGGCTGGTGGCTTCCCTTGGCCACGGCCATAAGCCCGCCCATCTTGTTTTTCTCTATCTCTTTGGGGCCGAAGACGGAGCATTTAACGCCATATTCCGCCGACATTTTCCGCGCCTGCCCGGCAAGGTATGACGGTGTGGCTATATTGGATGGGAGGTTTATCATGTCCCGCGCCAAACAGGCTGAATCCGCAAGGATGGCGCCTTTCTTCACGCCTCCGGCCATCTTGCGCTCCTCGATGGCCGATTCCGCCGCAAGGGTGGCGGAATCCACTTTCCTCCGCGATTTTTCAGCCTTGAGCGTGTCGAACACATAGAGGGCCAGCATTGAGCCCTCTGTCACCGCCTGGGCCAGCAAGGCCGTGTCCGCCCCTTTAACCTTCGCCTGCGCAAGCCCGGTAACGAAATTTTTCACGCCGTTGTCGCGCAATATGGCGGCCACCCTGCCGGAGACCTGCCGCACTTTTTCTACGGTAACGTTTTCCTTCTTGCCCAGCCCGGCTATAAGTATTTTCCCGGCTGGTATGATGCCCAGCCCGTCTATCAGTAACGTCTGCCCCTGTTTCCCTTCGAACAAGCCGGATTTTACGGCTTTGGATATGTGGCCATTCAAGGCCTTGTCGAGCCGTTTTAAAGCCCCATCCAGCGCCTCACCCTCGAAAAGATAGAGGGCAGTGGCTTCAGATCTGACTTTGTCCAGCTCGCATGCTTTCGCGCTAAATTTCATTACGCCTCCGGATTGTGAAAACTTGCGCCCCGGAAGAGGGGCTTGCCTTGTTAAGTATATTACGCCGTCGCGCCGCCCTTCAATCCAAGAGTGGTTTGCGTGAAGGCCGCCGGGCGTTTATTATTGCATGATGAAAGATAAATGGCGGCTATTGCTGGACGCGCCCGCCGATGGCGCGTGGAACATGGCTGTGGACGCGGCGCTTTGCGCCATGGCCGAATCGGACGATGCAACGCCGGTTCTTCGCCTGTACGGATGGAGCAGGCCCACGCTATCCGTGGGATACGCGCAAAACGTGGAGACGGACGTGGATCCGGAGTATCTCCACAGCCATAACATCGATCTTGTAAGACGGCCTACCGGCGGGAGAGCCGTGCTTCATTGGGACGAGATCACCTATTCTGTGGTGATTCCCGCAAGCGACAGGCATTATGGCTCATTGAGGGTAATGTATGAAACCGTGGCCCGCGCGTTGAAAACCGCGTTGCGGGATATGGGGCTGGCGGTGGACGAGGACAGCGTCAAAGAATACGCTAAAAACCCCTGTTGCTTCGCCACCAGGACAAGGCACGAGATTTCCGTGATGGGGCGTAAAGTTGTAGGCTCCGCCCAGCGCCGGTCAAAAAAGGCGGCGCTTCAGCATGGTAGCGTTATACTAACGATGGACACCTGCGCATACCTTTCATGTCTGCGGTTCACCGACCCGCGCCGCAGGGAAGAGGCGGCCTTGGGGCTGGGGGGCATCAACAGCCTGCCGTATATCAAGATCAAAGCGGATGAGGGCCGTAACGCCATTATCCGCGCCTTCGAGCGGGTTTTGGAGGCCGGTTTCATGGATAGCCTTCTTACCCCGGAAGAGGAAGAACTGGCGAAGGAAATGACGGAGAATTTCATGGTTTCCGCGATGAACGAAAACCAGCCCCATAATGTATAATAATCCCCTTGCGGCCAGAAATCATACATGGTTTGAACTCAATAGAAGGTTTTCATGAGCGAAGACACCGCGGCGGACGCGCCGTTTGACGATAAAGCCCCGGCCAAGGCCGGATACGAGAAGGTGGACAGCTGGTTTGACCTGCCAGCCATGGAACGGGATATCCTGAAGTTGTGGGAAGACACAGACGCGTTCAACCTGCTTCGCGAGAAAAACCGGGGTAAAGAAAAATATTCATTTCTTGACGGCCCCATCACCGCCAACAACCCCATGGGGGTGCATCACGCCTGGGGAAGGACCTATAAGGACGCTTACCAGCGCTATTGGGCCATGAACGGGCGGGAGCTTCGTTATCAAAACGGGTTCGACTGCCAGGGCCTGTGGGTTGAAGTGGAAGTTGAAAAAGAAAAGGGGTTCACCACCAAACGCCAGGTGGAGGAATATGGCATAGACCGGTTCGTGAACGACTGCAAGGCCCGGGTGATCAAATATTCCGGGGTGCAGACGGACCAGTCCAAACGGCTCGGCATGTGGATGGATTGGGACAACTCCTACTACACCATGAGCGAGGAGAACAACTACTCCATCTGGGCGTTCCTGAAAAAATGCCACAGCGAGGGCAAAGTATATCGCGGAACGGACGTGATGCCCTGGTCGGGCCGCTCCGGTTGCGCGTACTCCCACATGGAGGTTATCGAGGGCAGAAAGCTTGTGGCGCACACGTCGGTGTTCGTGCGTTTCCCTCTTATAGACAAACCCGGCGAGAACCTCCTGATATGGACTACCACGCCATGGACCCTTACCTCCAACGTGGCGGCGGCGGTGAACGTGGATCTGGAGTATGTCCGGCTCCGCTCCAAAAAGGACGGCCAGATCTATTATGTGGCCGCCGAGAACGTGGAGTTCAAACGGCTGGACAAGCAGTTCAAGGAAAAGAAAGAGTGGCTGGATGGGGTTCCCAAACTAAAGACCATCGCCCAGATCTTCAACGAACGCGGCGGGTATGAGATAGAGGGAAAGATAAAAGGCGCAGGGCTTGTGGGGTTGCGGTACGCGGGCCCCTTCGACGAGCTGGAGGCGCAATCCATCCCAGGCGGCTATCCCTTCGAGAATCCCGGCGTTACCACTCCGGCCAAGGAAGCCCATAGGGTTATAGACGGCGGGCGGGACAGCCAGGGAAATCCGGCGGTGGTGGCCGGAGAAGGCACGGGCATTGTGCATATCGCCCCCGGATGTGGCGATGTGGACCATGTGATAGGTAAAAAAGAGGGGCTACCGCTACTTTCCCCGTTGGATGCCGGAGCTTTGTTCATAGACAAGTTCGGTTCCTTCACCGGCAAGAACGCCACTTCCAATGATGTGCGCGACCTGGTGTTGGACAGTCTCACCCAAAAAGGATTGTTGATAGCCACCGAGCAATACCCCCATTTCTATCCCCATTGCTGGCGCACCGGCGACGAGCTGGTTTTCCGCCTGGTGGACGAGTGGTATATCAACATGGACTGGCGCGAGCGGATAAAGAAGATAGTGGACGACATCCGCTGGATACCCGCCTGGGGGCATGACCGGGAGATGGAATGGCTGGAGAACATGAGCGACTGGATGATCTCCAAAAAACGCTTCTGGGGTCTGGCCCTGCCGATATGGGCATGTGAGAAGTGCGGTCATTTCGACGTTATCGGCGGCCGGGAGGAGTTGAAATCCCGCGCCATCGAGGGTTGGGATAAATTCGAGGGGCATACCCCCCACCGCCCGTGGATAGACCAGGTGAAGATAGCCTGTGAAAAATGCGGCTCCAAAGCCCATCGCGTGCCAGATGTGGGCAACCCCTGGCTGGACGCGGGCATAGTGCCATACTCCACCACCGGCTATTCCACCGACAGGGAGTATTGGGCCAAATGGATCCCAGCGGACCTTATTGTGGAATGTTTCCCCGGCCAGTTCAGGAACTGGTTCTATAGCCTTCTGGCCATGAGCGCCATGATGGAGAACATGGCCCCCTTCAAGACCCTGAAGGGTTACGCGCTGGTGCGCGACGAGAAGGGGGAGGAGATGCACAAGTCCAAGGGGAACGCCATATGGTTCAACGACGCGGCGGACCAGGCCGGGGCCGATGTCATGCGCTGGCTATATATGAGGCATGACCCGGCGAAAAACCTCAATTTCGGGTTCGCCCTTCTGCGGGAGATCAGGGGCAAGTTCATCAACACCCTGTGGAACACCTACGGGTTCTATGTGAACTACGCCCGCATCGCCGGGTTTGTCCCCTCGGAGAACCACACCCCCTTCACCGAAAGGCGCGATTTCGACCGGTGGATAATCACCGAGTTGGAGGATGTGATAACCAGGTGCCGCGCCTCCATCGAAGACATAAACATCCGTGGCGCCACCCGCGCGCTGGAGGATTTTGTTGAAACCCTCTCCAACTGGTACATCCGACACAACCGGCGGCGGTTCTGGGGGGAATTGACAGACCCGGATTGCCGCGCCGCGTTTGAAACGCTTTTTGAATGCCTGTACGGCATAACCCGGCTGGCGGCGCCCATAATACCTTTCATGACCGAGAAGATGTACCAGAACCTTCTGCGCGCGGTGGTAAAGGATGCTCCCGTAAGCGTACACCTGGCGGACTATCCTGTAAGCGACCCGTCCCGGATGGACAGGGCGCTGGCCGACGAGATGGAGGCGGTGATCAGGATAAACAGCATCGCACTGTCGGCCCGGGAAGCGAAGAAGATAAAAGTGCGCCAGCCGTTGTCGCTACTCACCGTTGGCCCGGCCAACCCCGTGGAGGCACGGGCGGTGGCGCGGTTTGAGGAGACGTTAAAGGAGTCCCTGAACGTAAAGAAAATCGAGATTGCGGCCCTTGGCGCGAAAAGCCCCATGAGTTACGACCTGAAACCGGATTTCAAAAAGCTGGGGCCGCGCATGGGGAAGCTGATGAACGTTCTGGCCCAGGCCATCGGCGTATCCAAGGATGAGCTTATCGCAAGCCTTAAATCCGGCGCGGAGACGGTGACGGTGAACATCGAGGGCGGCCCCGTGGAGCTTACGAAGGAAGACCTGATTCTGGCCGGGGTGTCGCCGGAGAGCCTGGCTGTGGCCGAGGACGGCAATACCTGGGTGGCCTTCAACGCGGAGATTACCGAGGAGATACGCATAGAAGGTTACATGCGCGAGATTCTGCGCAAACTGCAGGTGGCCCGCAAGAACGAGGGGCTGGAGATAGAGAACCGCATAATGTTGAAGTGGGACACCGCATCCGAATCGCTGGAGAAGGTTTTCGAGGTTCATGGGGCATATCTGGCCGAAGAGCTTCTGGCCGTAAGCGTGGAGCGGGTGAAAGGGCTTCAGAGCGGCGCGGAGTTGGAAGCCGGGGAACATCTGTTGAGGGTGTCGATAGTCAAGGCCTGATTAGCCGCTGGGCATAAAGACCGGTTGTCGGCGGCTTACATAAGCCGCCGTTTTTTTGTTAGTGGAATCATTTGGGCGAAGCGCGGCATCTAAGATAAATAAAAAAATATGGGGCGGGGATAGCTCCGCATAGGAAGTTGGTGGCGCATTCCATGTACTGGCCGGACTTTTCCGCGGCGTTCCTTTTAGGCCTGGCTGGGGGGCTTCATTGCGTGGGCATGTGCGGGGGCATAGTGATGGCCCTCACGCTGGGCTCCCGGGGGCCGTGGTGGCCTGGAGTTGCCACATATCACGCTACGCGTATTACCTCCTACGCCATTTTGGGGGCGCTGGCCGGGGCCGTGGGCGGCGCTGGAACAGCTATGGGCGCGCAGAAAGGCCTGTCGGTGGCGGCGGGTTTTGCGATGGTCATTTTCGCCTTTCAACTGGGCGGGTTCATCCCCGAATCTTTTTTCAAGTTACCCGGATTGGCTCCTCCCGCAAAATATCTTCGTAAAGCCGCCAACGGCAAGTCCATAACTGCCTGGGGTGTGGTGGGGTTTTTTAACGGACTGCTTCCTTGCGGCCTTGTTTACGCGGCGCTGGCGCTGGCGCTAAATTCCGGTAATGGGCTGGCGGGGGCCATTTTACTGGTGGCCTTCGGGCTTGGCACGGCTCCGTCCCTTCTAGGTGTAGCCGCAATCACCAAACTTGTTTCCCCGAGGATCCGGGGCGTTCTGCTTAAAGCCGCCGCCGTGGCGTTGGCGCTTTTCGGGCTGTTCATGATAGTGAAGGTTTTTGTCATGACCGGCCATCATGGGGCTCACCCGGCCGCCCTTCAACATGGATCCCACCAAGAAATCCAACCGCCTTCCATGACGCCATGGAACGTTTCCATCACCGCAGACGGGCGCGTGGAAGTCCTCGGCGTGACCCTTGGAAAAACCACCGTGGAGGAAGCCGCGCGGCTGTTTCTGGCCGACCCGGAAATATCCGTTTTCGAGCGGCGCGATGGAAGCATGTCGCTGGAAGCCTATTTTGGCAAGGTCACCATGGATGGGCTGACCGGCGAGATAACGGCGCTGATACAGACGAATAACGATTTTGTCGTAAGGGTGAGGGAACGCCCGGTTAAAAAAGAACCGGCTCCCAGCGGGGATTTGCGCTACACCTTAGGCTCCGGCGAATTCGCCGAAGCGTTCGTGAAACCTGTGGTGGCGCTCACCTATGTGCCTTCGGTGAATCTGGATGACGATATGGTGGCCAAACGGTTCGGCCCGCCGGATAGGAAAATTAAAACCGGCGGCGCTGTCCATTGGCTTTACCCGGCCAAAGGAGTGGATGTAATAGTGAACGCCGGGGGGAAGGATGTAATCCAGTATGTAACGCCGGAAAAATTCGGGAGTCTGGAAAAACCGCTGGAACAGCGCTAGGTTCGCCCTATCTCTTGTTTTTCCGCTTATCCGATTTGTCGTCAGCGCGTGTTCCGCTTTTCTCCGGCAGTGATGGGTCGTCATCATCCATCAGAATCCTGTTTGCGGGGCCTTCCATGTCGTCATACTGGCCGCTTCGCACAGCCCAGAAAAGCGCCACCAGAACTCCCAGGCCCATAATGATGATGGCCGGTAGCAGGCCGTAGATCACTTCCATCCAACGACTCCCATTCCAATCCGCGCGGAATTGCCAATAACAAGCAGAGAGCTTATTGGCATGGCCACCGCCGCCAGCACCGGCGTTACAAACCCGCCCGCCGCCAGTGGGACCATCACAAGATTATATACAAGCGAAATGGTGAGGTTCTGTTTGATTACAGCCAGCGTCCTTCGCGCCAGGGCGAGCGATTCATAAACCTTGAACAGGCTTGCCCCGGTGACAATCACCCCGGCGCTGGCCATGGATACGTCGGAGCCGGTGGCCACAGCTATTCCCACGTCCGCCGTGGCCAGGGCGGGCGCGTCGTTCACCCCGTCACCCACCATCACCACCACTTTGCCGGCGCTCTTGCGTTCCTTCACGGCGGCGGCTTTTTGTTCCGGCTTCATTTCCGCTATCAATTCCATTCCACCCAACCGGACGGCCAGGTGTTTTGCCACCGCCAGCCTGTCGCCGGTGAGCATGGCAAGCTCCATCCCATCGGCCTTTAGCCGGTCAACGGTTTTTCCCGCGTTTTCCCTTGGGTTGTCTGTCAAGGTTATGTATCCCATCAGCGTCCCGTTTCTGGCGGCGAAGACGCATGTGGCTCCTCCGGCTTCCTCCTGTTGCGCCATTGCAAGCATGGCTGGCGACACAGGCGCCCCGTTGCCTTCCAGCCACCGGGCCGAGCCAGCAAGGATTATCGCCCCATCCACTTTCGCGGCAACGCCCATGCCTGGGGTGTATTTGAAATCCTCCACCCGTTCCGGCTCTTCCAGGCCAAGCTCCCTGGCTTTTAAAACGACGGCCCTGGCCAGGCCATGCTCCGAGTAACGCTCCACGGCGGAAGCCAGCGATAAAAGTTCGCCGGGGGAAACGCCTTCCGCCGGATTGAACCCGGTCACTTTTATCTTTCCCTCGGTCAGCGCCCCGGTTTTATCGAAAAGAAAACTGTTCGCCTTGGCGAGGGTTTCCAGCGATTCGCCGTTCTTTATGAAAATGCCGTTCTTCGCCCCCCACCCGGCGGCCACCACAATGGCCATGGGCGTGGCCATCCCCAAGGCGCAGGGGCATGTGATTATCAGCACCGCCGTGGAGGCCATCAGCGCCTTTTCAACGCCGTCGCCGATCCAAAACATCCATGTAAACACCGCCACGCCAAGGGTCGCGGCTACGAACCACGGCACTATCTTGTCTGAAATCCTCTGCACCGGGGCGCGGGAGGCCTGGGCTTCCTCGATAAGGTTAATCATTTTGGCCAAAGCCGTCTCCCGCATGGGGCGGGTAACCCGCACGCGCAAGGCGCCAGACTGGTTCATGGTTCCCGCCACCACTTCGTCCCCCTGCTTCTTGCTTATGGGGCGGGACTCACCGGTCATCACAGACTCGTCCGCCTCGCTCTCCCCATCCATCACAATCCCGTCCACAGCAATGCGTTCCCCGGGCCTGATAAGCGCCATATCTCCTTCCAGCGCGGCTTTCACCGGGATTATCTCTTCCCCGTTTTCTCTTATCACCGTCACAACCTTTGGTTGCAACTCCATCAGCCGCAGGGTGGCGTCGGCGGCTTTGTGGCGTGAGGCGGCTTCAAGATACCGCCCCACGAGGATCACGAAAATAAACGTCACCACCGTATCAAAATATGTCTCCCCCTGCGCGGGATTGAGCGCCGTGACATAAACCGAGTAAAGGTATGTGGCCGAAGCGCCAATGGCGATGGGCAGGTCCATGGTGAGGGTCAATCCCCTCAGTCCGCGAAAGGCCCCGGCGAAAAATGGCCAGCCGGAGTAAAGCAGGGTGGGCGTGGCCAGGAATAAACCGGCCCACCGGAAGAAGTCGCGGAATTCCCCCTCCGAAGCGCCCGCCCAAAGGGCTATGGCTATCCACATCATGTTCATGGCGGCGAATCCCGCCAGCCCTATGCGGTACAGCATAAGACGCAGATTCTTTTTAGTGGCCTCGTCGGCGGCGATGGTGGAATATGGCGTGGCCGCGTAACCGAGCTTCCCGAGCCTTTGGATGATGGTGGAAAGGTGAGTCGCGTTTTCGTCCCATTTCACCTTCAGCTTTTTTGAAGCAAGGTTCACCTCCGCCGAAACCACCCCCCGGGTCTTTCCAGTCAACGCCCGTTCGATAAGCCATACGCAAGCGGCGCAATGGATGCCGTCCACCAGGAAATAGGCTTCTTTCACGCCATCGCCAGCTACAACTCCCGCCTGCACATCCTCCATGTCGTATATTTCGGGATGTTCCGGCGGGAGAGGAGGCGGGCCGAAAGGGGGCTGGCCGGTGTTAGCGCGTTCGTAATAACCTTCCAGGCCGGATTCGAATATGGCCTGGCAAACCGCCGCGCATCCGTTGCAACAGAAGTTTTTTATTTCGCCCCCGGCTTCCGCTTGGACAGGGCCGGACCCTGGGAGGGGAAGGCCGCAATGGAAACAAACTTCCGTTGAGCGGCTCAAGGGCTTTATTGTGCCCTGTGGCATGGGATTAACGGGATTTAATGATCACTCGCCGGGCCGTATCCGCCTGGTTGTCTCCCTGGCTGGCGGTGATGATGATGTCCCATACCCCATCGAGGGGAAACTCCACGTCCGCCCTGAACGAGCCATCAGCCTGTTTAACCATGGGGGTGGAGAAATCCGCGGTGGCGTCCGATGGCCGGTATGCGGAAAAGGATGCCGAGTCCACCGTCGCATTGGTTCCGTCCACGCCCGTTACATTCAGCGTGAATTCAGTGCGCTTGCCAACGGAGGCTCCCGGAGCCGGAGTTATATCCAGCCTCCAACCCAGTTTCTGGCGCATCACGAAACTTAGCTTGGCCCGTTCGGTGAACGACTGGCCCCGTTCGTAATAATCCTTCGTCACAAGGCCCGGGCTGGACGACACGGCGAAATATACCGCCAGCAGGTTTACCGCCAGCGCCAGGGCGATAAACCCCGCGAAACCCCATATCCATGGGCTTTTGAGGGCGCCTCCCGATGACGCCACTGTTTTACCCGAAGTTGCCGGATTTTGGCTCATGAGGGATATTATCCTCCCGTTTTTGGCGAGATGAACACGCTTTCATACCGGTCGCCGATTGCGCTATCAGACAGGCTTTCCGCTTCGAAATATACCGGGGCTGATTCCACGGCCATCTTGCCTTTGGGGACACGGATCCTGGCCTGCACCGGCGCCACCTTGCCCGCCTCCACCCGCGCCACAGGCCCTCCCATCACATCCAGTCCAAGCCCATCAACGCCAGAAGCGGTGATCCTGTATTCCATGGGCTTGTCGGTCTTGTTGAGTATCTTCACCGTGTAGCTGTTTTGGATGGAGCCGTCCGACAAGGTCACGAATAGCGGCTGGCGCTCGTGGATGACCGTAAGCGTCATGGGGGCAAGATGGGTGGCCCCGTAAATGACACCCGATATGGCGGCGATAACTATGGCGGAGTAGATAAGCACCCGGGGCCGTTTAAAAGCGGCCCTATGGGCCTCGCCATGGCTTTCTTTCAACGACATGTAGCGCACCAGCCCCGTGGGCCTGCCGGTTTTTTCCATAACCGTGTCGCACGCGTCCACACAAAGGGCGCAGGTGATGCACCCTTCCTGCTGGCCGTTCCGGATGTCTATCCCCGTGGGGCAAACAGCCACGCAAAGGTTACAGTCTATGCAATCACCGTTTTTAACTCCTGTCATAGCGCATTTGACGAGCTTGCCCCGGGGCTCGCCGCGCAGGTTGTCATAGGTGGGCATCAGCGTTTCCGGGTCGGTCATGACCCCCTGGATGCGGGCGTATGGGCAAAGCCAGAAGCATATCTGCTCTCGCATGAAGCCCGCGCCTATGTAAGAGCCGATCATGAAGGGGAGGGGCGTTACCCATATATACACCGGCCCTTCCAGCGAGAAATAGCGTCCCCAAAGCTCGAAAACGTCCATGAAGTACGCGGTGAAGGTGATGCCGGTCAACCCGCTTAGAACCAGCCATGCGGCTTGTTTGGGGGCTTTAACGCGGAGTTTATGGAGAGACCATGGAGCCTTGTCCAAAGCGCGCCGCTGGGCGGGCGGCCCTTCTATCCATTCTTCTATCAGGGTGTAAACGTCTGTCCATACCGTCTGCCAGCATACGTATCCGCAGAACACCCGGCCGGCGATGGTGGTGGCCGCGAAGAGGGTGATAAAGAACGTCAACAGTAGCAAGGAGAGCATCCACACATCCTGCGGCCATATGGTAAGAGAGAAAATGTGGTATTTGCGGGCCGGTATGTCCAGCAAAAGGGCTTGCCTTCCGTCCCACCGCAGATAGGGCCCTATGAAATACAAAAGGTAAATGGAGGCAACTAACCATTTGAGCCGGCGGAACCTGCCGGGCATCCGTTTGGCGTGGATGGTTTCCTCGCCCAGGTTAACGTTCCAGTGACCCGCGTCGCCGTATAGTTTATCCAAGGCGTCATGATCCACCCCGCCGCCCGGCGCTGGAGGTGGATTTACGTCTGTTCCCTGGAAATTTATAAATGTTCCGCCCGTAACGGTTTCGTTAGACACTTTTACAATTCCTAAAAAAACATACTGCTAAAGAAAAAGGGGAGGGGACGCGCAAACTCCCGCGTCTGAGCCCTCCCCTTAAATTATTAGATGCCGAAAAAGCCTTTACTGGTTCTTTTCCCCTTGATGGGACAGAAACCAAAGCTTCACCCCAAGGTAAACCACTATGGCCAGAGCGCCAACGGCGCTGATAAGGGAGCCAATCACAACCCAGTCCGTCATAACCGCTTATCCTCCAATCGCCATTTAAATTGGGTAGCGCTCGGCCACAAGTTGAAGCTGGCGCCTGGACTATGCCTGATCAGCCTTTCTGGCCGCCTCCCAAAAGGTAAACCCTTACCGCCAGTTTCTTGATCTGGTTATCCGTGAGCCTGCCGCCGAAAACCGGCATCACCGCTTTCCGGGTTTGAGGGCCATCCTGGTTGACACCGTTCATGATGGTCTGCCGAATCCCATCCTCCGTGCCGGAGAAGCGCCAGATATTGTCCGTAAGGTTCGCCGAACCCACGTCTTTTATCCCCTTGGCGTCCTCTCCATGGCAGGCCACGCAGTCCGCCGCGCCGGGGGTCTGTCCCAGAAACACGGCTTTACCAGCTTCGTGGATAGCGCCGGACGGAAGCGTGGAGACGAACTTCACCAGGTCGTCTATCTCCTGCCTGCTCAAAAGCTGAGCGTAGGCTGGCATAATCCCTTGTCTGCCGCCGGTTATGGTCTCATGGATGGCTTCTACGGTCCCGCCGTACAGCCAGTCGTCATCGGCCAGAACCGGGAAGCCCGTGGCGCCCTGGCCGCCGGAGCCATGACAGGCGGCGCAATTATCACCGAACAACGCCTTGGAGGATACCTGGGCGAACCGGCTCATCTCAGGGTCGGCCAGTATTTCGGCCACGGTCATCTTCCCGATCTTTTTGTCGAAAGGTTCCCGCACCGCGTTTATGGCCTCCACCCCCTCCTTGTACTCGTCTATCTGGGTCCACCCCAGCAGACCATGGGTGTAGCCGCTCACCAGAGGGATAGAGGGATACAAAATGAAGTACCCGGCCAGGAAAGCGAAACTAAGGTATCCGCAAATGATCCACCACCGGGGTGGATTGTTCTTCAGCTCCTTTATTCCATCCCACTCGTGGCCCGTGTCTTTAGCCTTGTAAGGGTCGTGTTTCTCCGCCATGTCAGTCCTCTTCGCCAAAGCGGTCATCCTCCAGGGGGATGTACCGGTGTTTGTCCATTTTTGCCTTGCTTCCGGGGCGCAGTACGTAAATGTAAACCCCGGCCAGCAACACGGATAGCGTGACCAGAAGGATCAGCCCGAACCAGTCGGTGGGCGTCATCACCAGCAAACCAGCGGTTTGGTCAGTCACGGTAATCCTTACCCTCCTCGAACTTTATCATCGTGCCCAGCGCCTGAAGATATGCCACCAGCGCCCGCATCTCCGATTTGCCGGAGACCATCGCAGTGGCGTTGGCTATATCATCGTCGCTATAAGGCACTCCGATGGCCCGCATGGCCTTCAGGCGGCGCGTTACGCCCTCCGGGTCCAACATGGCCGACTCCAACCACGGGTAACGGGGCATGACAGACTCCGGCACCACCGACTTGGGATCTTTCATGTGGGCGATGTGCCACTCGTCGGAATATTTCCCGCCCACCCGGGCCAGGTCCGGCCCGGTGCGCTTTGAGCCCCACTGGAACGGATGGTCGTACTTGCTTTCCACCGCCAGAGAGTAATGGCCATAGCGCTCTTTCTCGTCGCGGAATGGGCGTACCATCTGCGAGTGGCACACGTAACAGCCCTCGCGCAGGTAAACGTCCCGCCCTGCCAGCTCCAGGGCCGTGTAGGGGCGCACCGCCGAAAGCTCCGGGTTTTTCATGGAGCCGTCCGGGTTCTTGGCCCGGTCCTCCCATGTGCTGTCCAGGTAGAAAAGGGGCACTATTGTAACAATGCCGCCGATGGACACCACGATGGCTATCATCAGGAGGAACGCCGGGAGGTTCAGCTCCATCCGTTCCTGAAAGGATTTCTTGCCGTTGTTATCCGCCATATTTTCAATACTCCTTCTATGACGTTAAGCCGTGGCGCGGGCCATGGCGGGGGCGGTTTTCCTGGCCCCCATGGCGGTCATGGCCACGTTGAATAGCATAACCAGCGCGCCCAGCAGGAATATCAGGCCGCCGAACCAGCGCAGTACGTAATACGGATGCATGGCCGCCACCGTCTCGGCGAAGGTGTAAACCAGCGAGCCGTACTCGTCGTACGCGCGCCACATCATTCCCTGCATGATGCCGGACACCCACATGGCCGACACGTAGAAGGCTATGCCGATGGTGGTCATCCAGAAATGGACGTTCACCAGTTTTTTGGAGTACAGCTCCGTTCCCCACAGCCGTGGAACCATGTGGTAGATGGCGCCCATGGACACCATAGCCACCCAGCCCAGGCCGCCGGAATGAACGTGGCCTATGGTCCAGTCGGTGTAATGCGAAAGGGCGTTAACGGTGCGGATGGACATCATGGGCCCCTCGAAAGTGCTCATGGCGTAGAAGGCCAGGGAGACTATCAGGAACCGCAGGACATAGTCCGTCCTCAATTTTTCCCACGCTCCGGAGAGGGTGAGCATGCCGTTCACCGCGCCACCCCATGAAGGAATTATCATCGCTATCGAGAAGGCCGCGCCCAGAGAGCCGGACCAGTCTGGCAGGGCGGTGTATTGCAGGTGGTGGGCGCCTATCCATACGTAGCCGAAAATGAGAGCCCAGAAGTGCAATACCGACAGCCTGTATGAGAATATGGGGCGCTCGGCCTGTTTGGGCACGAAGTAGTACATGATGCCCAGGAAACCCGCCGTCAGGAAGAAGCCCACGGCGTTATGCCCGTACCACCACTGGATCATGGCGTCCTGCACGCCCGGGAATATGGAGTAGGACTTCCAAAGCTCCACCGGGATCTCAAGGCTGTTGACCACATGCAGATAGGTGATCATTATCTGCATGGCGAAGAAGAACCAGTTGGCCACATATATGTGTGAAACCTTGCGGTTGGCCACGGTCATCACATAGTTGAACAGGTACGCAAGCCAAACAACCGCTATGAGGATGTCCAGCGGCCATTCAAGCTCGGCGTATTCCTTGCCGGTGGTGATGCCCAGTGGCAGGGTGACTACCGCGCTTACTATCACGGCGTTCCAACCCCAGAAGGTGAACCACGCCAGCTTGTCGCTCCACAGTTTCACGTTGCATGTGCGCTGGACGATGTAATAGGAGGTGGCGAACAGCGTGCTTCCGCCGAACGCGAAGATCACGGCGTTTGTGTGAAGGGGACGAAGACGCCCGAAAGTAATGTAAGGGATGTCGAAGTTCAGGAACGGCCAGGCCAGCTCCGCGGCGATGTAAACACCAACCAGGGCGCCGACAACCAGGTAAACCACCGCCGCGATGGAAAACCATTGGACAATAGAGAAATTATACTTGGATTCAGCTTGTGATACTTCCACAGCCCCCTCTCCTCAATGGTTACAACTATGGCTTCAATGAAGCCCTCTCAACTTGATCCTCTGATAAAAATAGGTCGCTCGTTTGATGTTGGCAAATGCGCGGTGGATTCATGAGCCACAAAGATTCAGCGTAAACATCTATCCGCCAGGAATGTACTTAAGCGCAACGCGTTGGAAGTTTTTAACTTATTCCGGATGGTTTTTTTTGGGGAGGATGGATAAAAAAAGTTTTGATTTTTCGATTCCTGCGGTTGATCCCGCGAAATCGAGGCGCATTTTGCGACAACAAGCTGTTGTTGAAATTGATTGCCGCGATACGGAAAACACGAGCCTTAAACCAGTCATTCAACGAAAATCGAGGGCAGGAAATGTACTTCTGCAACGCCAACTTATTAAGCGTCTCAAAACGGCTTTAGCGTCAAAACGGGGCAGACACATTCGGAAATGCGGTAAATTAACCGGTGTTGTCCCGGCGCCATTATTGCTCTGCTTTGAATATGGCAGGATGTCGCGATAAAAGTTGTTCCTTTATTGAAGAGGAGTGTTCCGCTGATGATGAAAAACGCTATCGGGTCATCGCTGGTTTTATCAGCGCTCCTCATATCGTTATCCATAAGCGGAACAGCGAAAGCGGAAACCTTTAACGTGGCCGTGGCCGCAAACTTTCTAAAACCGGCCACGCAGATAGCGTCGCTCTACGAAAAATCCACGGGGCATAAGACTGTCATCAGCGCCGGGGCTTCCGGAAAACTTTACGCGCAGATTGCCAACGGCGCGCCGTTTCACGTGTTCTTGTCGGCGGACCGGGCCATGGTGGAAAAACTTATGGGCGCGGGATTGGGTGAAAAGTCCACCGCATTCCCCTACGCGCTGGGGAGGCTTGCGCTATATTCATCCACGCCGGGTTTTGTGGATGGCGCCGGGGATGTTTTAAAAAAAGGTAATTTCGCCCATATCGCCATGGCCGACTCCAAGCTGGCCCCATACGGCGTGGCGGCCAGGCAGGTTATGGAGCGGTTGGGCGTTATGGAGCGGCTCAAACCGAAAATCGTGACAGGCGAGAGCATCGGCCAAACATACCAGTTCGTATCCAGCGGAGCGGCCCAGCTGGGGTTTGTGGCGATGTCCCAATTGAAAGAGTCCTGGCCGCCCGCCGGGTCATATTGGCTGATACCGCATGATATGCATGACCCCATAGAGCAATGGGCGGTTCTAACCTCCGGAGGTAAAGGCTCTCCGGCGGCCAAAGGGTTTTTGGAGTTTGTCCGGGGGCCGGAGGGGCGTAAGATAATCGGGAACTTTGGTTATGGATTGCCCTGAAACTCGATGGAACACATATATTTTCAGCCCATTTGGCTCACGCTGAAACTGGCGTTTGTTTCAACGGCCATCCTGCTGGTCATTGGCGCTCCGCTCGCGTGGCGGCTGGCCACTTCATCCAGCAGGTTAAAGCCTGTGATAGAGGCGGCGGTGGCGCTTCCGCTGGTTCTGCCCCCTACTGTGCTGGGGTTTTACCTCCTGCTGGCTTTGGGGCCTTACGGGGTGATCGGCGCGTCCATGGCGTCCATCGGCTTGCCCAGCCTGGCCTTCTCTTTTACCGGGCTTGTGATAGGGTCGGTGATATTCTCCCTGCCATTCGTCGTAAAACCCCTCCAGAGCTCTTTTGAGATGATAGGAAATAACATGATGGAGGCGGCGCAAACCCTTCGCGCCTCTCCAGTGGACAGGTTTTTTACCGTGGCCTTGCCCATGGCAAAGCCGGGCATCATATCCGCGGCTGTGATGGGATTTGCCCATACCGTGGGGGAGTTCGGCGTGGTGCTGATGATAGGCGGGAACATCCCCGGCAAGACCCAGGTGGTGTCCATCGCCATATACAACCATGCGGAGGCCATGGAATATACCCAGGCCCACATCCTCTCGGCCGGGTTAATGCTGTTTTCGTTCATGACCCTTGTAACCATATCCATCATGAACCGCCGTTACCGGGTGGATTCTTTTTAACAGGATACGGAGTGAAAGCCGCATTTAAGACCCAAGTATCCACCTTCCTGCTGGACGCCCGGTTCACCGCCCCGGACAAAGGCTTTACAGCCCTGTTCGGCCCATCAGGCTCCGGCAAGACCACCCTGTTGCGATGCGTGGCGGGGTTGGCCCGCGCCCCCGAAGGCTATTTTGAGGTGAACGGCCAGGTGTGGCAGGACGAGTCTAACAACATTTTTCTGCCCCCCCATAAACGGAGCGTGGGATACGTTTTTCAGGATTCCCGGCTGTTCTGGCACCTTACGGCGGAAGAAAACCTGAAATACGGCTACAATCGGGCGCCAGCCAGTGAGCGGAAGATAAATCCCGAAGAGGTCATAGGGTGGCTGGGGCTCGAAAACCTGCTTGGAAGGAAACCCCATCAGCTCTCCGGCGGGCAAAAACAGAAAGTGGCCATCGCCCGGGCGCTTCTCACAAGCCCGAAGCTCATGTTGTTCGATGAGCCGTTAGCCTCGCTGGACGATGAGGGGAAACAGGAGATATTGTCGGGCCTGGAGCTCTTGCACGGAAAACTTTCCATTCCGGCGCTTTACGTGAGCCATTCAGTGGAGGAAGTATCCCGGCTCGCCGATCACATTGCGCTAATGAGTGATGGAATGGTTATGGCTCACGGCGCCATTGCCGAAATCTCCACCCGGCTGGATTTGCCCATGGCCAGAGAGGAAGGCGCGGGCGCCGTGGTGGAGGCCCGCGTTGCCAGGCTAGACCCGCAATACGGTTTGGCGTATCTGGAGTTTCCCGGCGGCGCCCTTGTCCTGCCAAAACAGGGATTGGCTCGGGGTTCCGTAGCAAGGGTGCGGATACTGGCCAGGGACGTGGGGCTGGCGCTTAGAAAACCGGAAGACACCAGCTTGCTGAACGTATTGTCCTGCCGGGTGGCGGGGGTGGAGACTTTAGACCATTCCAGCGTCATTGCCCAGCTGGCGGTGGGAGAAACTGTTATACTATCCAAAATCACCCGCAAATCGGCGGACACTCTCGGCATAAAGCCGGGTCTGGAGCTTTTCGCCATGATCAAAAGCGTTGCCTTGGCCAAGCCTTCCTGAAAAATTCGTTTTAGGGACCATAATCGGCTCAAATCCCCTGCATCCTGTAAAGATTTTTCAGCGGTAAAAACTCCAACAAAAATTGAACTAATTATTAACAATAGTGACAATGCCGTATAAAACGTTACAAAATCATCATTGATTATTCCTTATGTAACTATTTGAAAAAACAGTTTTATAATTAGTGTAAATGTTATATTGTTATGCGGTTGAGATTGGGGATTGATTGAGGGAAAAGCCATGACTGTTTTGGCTAAGTGTAAATGAAAGCGGATACCGCTGAGTTTGCCCTGGCGGATAACGAAAAAATATCCTCCAGGCAATTTTTTGCCCAGGCATGGCTTTTTGTCCTGCTGGTGGGGGGGCTCGCCTACACGGCGTATTACGCCGAGCGTTATCTAAACGGTTATGAGAAAGTCATACTCGGCTGGCTGGCGCTTGGCTTGACCCTGGGGCTTTACCGGATGAAATCCTCCCGGGGGCTTCCGTGGCGGATTGTGTTCGTGTTTCTCACGGCGTTTCTTGGCCTTCGTTACCTGTTGTGGCGCACTTTCGAAACCTTGATATACACCGGCCCTCTGGACCTGATTGGGCTGGCGCTGTTGTACCTGGCCGAGGTGCACGCCATCATGTTGCACATCCTGAGCCTGTTCATCAACATTTCGCCGCTGGAGCGGAAGGAATGCCCGGTCGTTGTAAAAGACGACCCTATGAACCTTCCCACGGTGGACGTGATGGTGCCCACATACACCGAGCCGGACGAGATAATCCGGATAACGGCCATCGCCGCCACCCAGATCAATTACCCGAAAGATAAACTGCGCGTCCACATTATGGACGACGGTAGCACCATAGCCAGGCGTAACAACCCCAAAACATCGGCGGACGCCTGGGCCCGCTATTACAGGTTGAGGGCCATGGCCCAAGAGCTTGGGGTAAATTACATAACCAGGGAGGCCAACGGCCACGCCAAGGCCGGGAATATAAACCATGCGTTACGCCAGACCAGCGGCGACCTGGTGCTGGTGCTGGATTGCGACCATGTGCCCACCAGGGACATACTGGAGCACACCGTGGGGCTGTTCAGGAAAGACCCAAAACTGTACCTGGTGCAGACCCCGCACTTCTTCATAAACCCCACTCCGATAGAGAAGAACCTGGAGCATGTATCCAACGTCTCCGTTGAGAACGACATGTTCTTCCGGATAATCCACGCTGGGCTGGATTTCTGGAACTCCAGCTATTTTTGCGGCTCCGCGGCAATTTTGCGCCGCAAACACCTGGAGGAGATAGGGGGCATCGCCACAGACACTATAACCGAAGACGCCGAGACGTCGCTTATCCTGCACGGCAAGGGTTATAACAGCATTTACGTGAACCGGCCCATGGTGTGCGGCCTTTCGCCGGAGACATTTTCGGACTACGTCACCCAGCGGACCCGGTGGGCCCAGGGGATGGTACAGCTGTTCATCCTCAAGAACGCCCTTACCATGCGGGGGCTGAGCATCGCCCAGAGGATCTGCTATTTCAACTCCTCGTTCTTCTGGTTTTTCGGAATATCAAGGTTCATCTATTACATATCACCGGCCTTGTTCCTTATATTCGGCCTGATGATATATCACGCGTCGGTGGGGCAGATATTGGCTTACGCCCTGCCTTACGTGTTGTGCACGGTGATGGTGATGGATTTCCTGTACGGCAAGGCGCGCCAGCCGTTCTTCTCGGAAATCTACGAGAGCGTGCAGGCGTTGTTCCTGATTCCGGCCATCATCTCGGTTATGCTCAACCCCCACAAGCCGACATTCAAGATAACCCCCAAGGGAAGGACAATTGAGAGCGAGTCTTTAAACCCCCTGGCGGCGCCTTTCTTCCTTGTGGTGGCCATAAACTTCGTGTCGCTCCCCATCGCATTATACAAGTGGATGGAGTATCCGCTGTTCCGGGACGTGATTTTGGTCACATCCATATGGTGCGTGTTCAACATTCTGCTGGCGCTGGTCTCCCTTGGCGCGTTTTGGGAGAAGCGCCAGGTGCGCCGGTATCACCGGATTAGGACCAAGGGGCCAGCCAGGATTTACTTCCCGAGGCTGGACGTGGCCGTCGATGGAGTGATGGAAGACATATCCCTCACCGGCCTGAGCATCTACGTGAAGAGCGACGCGCCGGAAGCCATCAAGGACGAGGAAGCGCTGATTACGGTTTCAGACAGCTATGGCGAATCTTACGAGTTCAAATCAAGGATAAAACGCTGGTCTAAACGGAAGAGAAAAATCCTGTGCGGCGCGGAGTTGTTATATGATACCGAGGAATTTCCCCAGGCGGTGAAATTCGTTTATGGCGACAGCCAGCGCTGGATGGATTCGTGGGAAGGGAAAACCACATCCTCCGGCGGCGTAGGTAAGCTCTTATGGAGCTTCCTGGTGCTGGGGCTTAACGCGCAGAAGGAAATTGTGGCCTCGGTCACATGGAAGGCGTTCGCATGGACGCGCTCAAAACTGTCCACCACTTATCAAACCCAGGTGGCGGAAGCTGTAGTGAAAAACTGAAGTTAAGAGGGGTTCTTTGGCCGGTCTTTGATGCTGGTCATGGGGTATTGGTGTTTTTAAGGAGGCTGATCTTGGATGAAAATCGCTGTAAAAGCGGTTCTGTTTTTGTTATTAACGGCCACGATGGCCCGCACGGAGGTTTTTAAAACCCCGCTTAACAAGCTTAGCGGCGATTGGACCGTGAACCTGCGCTGTATCATTGGCGAGCACGGCGTATCAATACCAATACCGGAGCGGTGGCGTGTAACAAAAGCCAGCGTAACCTTCTCTTACGTTAACTCCTCGAACCTCATCGAAGAGATATCCAGCCTTACTGTGAAGCTTAACGACCTGCCGCTGGCCCAGACCAGGCTCAATCCGTTAAATCCCGAAGGCCGGATGACCGTGGCGCTCCCCCCAAGCCAGCTTAAGGCCGGTTATAACGAAGTCAAGTTCATGGCCATCCAGCATTTCACCAGGGATTGCGAAAACCCCTGCTCGCCCGACCTGTGGACAACCCTTAATTTCGAGGACTCGGAGCTTGTAATAGAGTACGAGCTTAATCCGGTTCCCCTGAAACTGTCCTCCATGGCGAATTTCCTGTTCGACCCCCGCATCATGCCGCAGGGGGAGGTTAACGTTGTTACAGGGAAACACACGTCGGACATCCTTACCCTGGCCGGCATTGTGGCTTCCGGGGTTACCAGGAGGTTTGATTACCGGAAAGCCTCGCTCACAACCTCCGGCGACATAAAACCCGGGGTGGACAACATTTTCGTAGGTGATGAGAAAGCCTTAAACGTGTTCCTCTCCAGGAAAGGCATCTCGCCGGTGAAAATGGAGGGGCCATTCATGGGCATTATCCCGCTTCCGCTAAGCGATGAGGCGCTGGCGGGCGTGGCCAGGAAAGGTTCAACCGCCCCATCGGGACATGGCAGGGTGATATCCCGGGTTACAGAAGGCCCCAACTTGGGCTGGCTTTCAATGACGGCAGGCAAGGAAGATCCGCTTTATATTGCGGCAATGGCCGTTCCAGGCGCTATACATACTGGAGTTAATGTTTTCTTTCCCCCATCCAGTGTTCTGGAAGTGGAGGATTTCGCCAACCAGTTCGGCCTGTCGCTTTCCAGCGGGTCTCTAAATACATTGGCGGATCGTCGCGCAAAGTTCCCCGGAGAACGGAGCCGTTATGGAGCCCCATCGCCGGATACGGCGCCTCTTGGAATAAGCGGGGCGGAATATTCAGACCCCACCCACGCCCTGGTGATAGTGTCCGGCAAGACTTTCGACCACATAAAAATATCCTCCGAAACCCTGGCCAGCATGACGTTCCCTTTTCCCGGCACGGCTTCGACCACCATAAAGCAGTTCGAACTGCCGGACATCATGCTGTACAGCGGAAAACACATGCTGGTGTCGGACAAGATAATAAGGTTTAAGACGCTAGACTTCCCCACCCACACGTTCCGGGGCCTTCAGGGCAACCCAAGGGACATAACCTTCCGTCTGCCGCCGGACTTTTTCATCAAGGAGAACCAGTACGCCAAGCTTGTCTTGAATTTCGCTTATGGCGCCGGGTTGCGGCCGGACTCCGTGCTGAACATCCTGCTGAACGGCGTTCACGTGCGGGCTATCAATATGGACAAGGCCACCGGCGACACCATCGAGGGGTACAAGGTGGAGATACCCACCTATCTGTTCAAACCTGGCTCAAACACCATCAGGCTTGCGCCCATCCTCACCCCCATGGCCAAGGAGTGCGACCTGATACAGCCTGAAAGCCTGTTTTTGACCATATTCGAGAACTCCACAATCTATTTCCCGCCAATGGCCCATTTCGTGTCCCTGCCGAACCTGGAGCTTTTCATGCTCAACGGGTTCCCGTTCACCCGCTGGCCGGACGGGTTCGAGTCGCTCATATACATCACAAAGGACGACCCGGCGCTCATCAACGCCGCCATGAACGTGATCGGCATGGTTACCCAGCGGAACGGCTACCCGTTGCTGGGCATGAAAATCAGCCTGGAAAAGCCCGACAAATGGGAAGGGGAGTTGATCACCATCGGCTCGGTTAACACCATACCAGACGAGTTCAAGAAAGGCACGCCCCTTACCCTTATGCAGGAGACCCAGGTACGCTACCCCGTGGTGGACAACCTTGGCGGGGAAACCTCTTACGCCTTCAGCAAACAGATAGCCGGGCTGGGCCCGGACAGCGCCTTGCTCATGGAGTCGCAATCCCCCTTCAAGAGCGGAAGGGCCATGCTTACCATGACCGCCATGACCCCGGAAGACGTGCTAAAACTTAGCCGCGCCCTGTTCGAGCCCGAGGCGCAGACGCAGATCAACGGCGACACGGCGGTGGTGGAGTTTGGCGAGACAAATCTCAAAATAGCCACCCAAAGCGCCACGGAACATTTCTTTGTGGGGAAATTCGGCAAGATAACGTTCCTGGACTATTTCTTCCATACATATCATTACGCCTATTATTTCCTGCTGGGTGGCATTTTACTGATCTCCACCCTCATACTTTACTTCTTCTTCAAGCGGCACGGGGCCAGAAGGATACTGGCCGGTGAAGGCGGCGAGGGTGAAGGAAAGCCGGGCATTAAAAACCTCTTCGCCAGGCTGTTCCTGAAAAAGTCCAAGCGAGGGGAAGATGAGCATGACAAAGGCGATTAAGCTTTTCGCATGGCTTGCGCTAGCGTTTCTTTGCTCCGTCCCCGGTGTGGCTTCGGGGGCGGAGCAGACCCTTTGGGGCCGGTACAAGGCCGACATCATCGATAAAGACGGCCGTGTGCTGGACTATTACCAGGACAAGAACAGCCATTCGGAGGGGCAGGGGTATGGAATGCTCCTGGCCGTCGCTTACGACGATCAGGCGACGTTCGACACCTTATGGAAATGGACATGGCAGAACCTGCAAAAAAGGTCTGACAAGCTTCTGGCGTGGCAATGGGGAAAGAGGGACAACGGCCGTTGGGACGTAATTGATTACAACAACGCTTCCGACGGTGACATCCTGACGGCATACGCGCTGTTGAGGGCGTCTGAAAAATGGGGGCGGGCTGAATTCAAGGCGGACGGGCTACAGCTTGTAAAAGCCATCCGGGAAAACCTTGCCATGAACTGGGATGGAAGAACCGTGATCCTGCCTAGCTATTACGGTTTTACCAAAGATGACGGCATTGTGGTGAACCCTTCATATATTATCCTGCCGGCCTATCGCCGTTTCGCGAAGGAAGATGACAGGAAGTTCTGGGAAAAGGCGTATGAGGACGGCCTGCATATCATCGCCTTGAGCAGTTTCGGATACAAGAGTCTTCCGGCGGACTGGGTCAAGTTGATGGACAACGGGAAGATAAGGATTCATGGGGAGCGGAGCGTTTACGCGGCCCATGAGTCGGTACGGGTTATCCTCCATCTCTTGCAGGAAGACCGGTCAATTCTGCCCAAAGGCGTGGCTGAAACACTTAAATTTTATGAGGGCGCAGGTTACATTCCCTTGAAAGCCGACCTGGAGGAGGACACCTATTCAATGCATTCCGCTTCGGCGGGGGTGTACGCCATATACGGAGCCGCGGCGGAGAAGCTGGGGAAAAAGGCTCTGGCCGAAAAACTGTTTAAGGAAGCCCGGGAAAAACTGGGTTATGAAAAAAACAACTATTACTCCTTTAGCCTTTATCTATTGGCCACCACCCAGGCGTTGCGTTAAACCATCCGGCCACCCTGTCATGCAGTCGCGGGAAAATCGTTTCCGGCGGGACTGCATCTAAATATATGGTAGTGTCTCAGTTTGAATCTCAAATAATAGACAGATCCTTCACTTCGCTTGCGCTTTGACCTTCCCCCCGTTTTCTGGAGCGGATTCAATGTTAGTTTGTCGCGCCATTTAACCTTATTTTCTCCCGTTTGGCAAACGCCGCCGGGGGCAGGTAGCCTAGCGAGCTGTGCGGCCTGACCTCGTTATATTCCTTTCTCCATTCCTCGATAACCTGCCGGGCTTCGGCCAGGCTGAAAAACCAGTTCTGGTTCAGGCATTCGTTGCGGAACTTGCCGTTAAAACTCTCGATGAAGGCGTTGTCAGTCGGCTTGCCAGCGCGTGAAAAGTCCAGGGCGATGCCCCGCTGTTGCGCCCAGGACATCAACGCCTTCGACGTGAACTCAGCGCCCTGGTCAACCCGGATGGACTTGGGCTGTTCGCCGGTGGCGAACAGCCCATCGAGCAATCGGACAACCGTCAACCCGGATATGGAGGTGTCCGCGTAAATCAGCGGGCTTTCCTTGGTGAAGCAGTCCACCACCGTCAGAGCCCGGAACCGTCTGCAGTCATAAAGCGCGTCTGACACAAAATCCATCGCCCACACATCGTTGGCCTTGGCTGGTTGCGGGCGGACGATCCTCAGCTCTGGCATCTTGCGATGGCGGCGTTTAGTCCGCAGGGAAAGCCGTTCCTCGTGATATATCCGTTCGCTCCGCTTGTGGTTTGTCACCAATCCCTCCGCCCGTAACATCGCATGCAACCTGGGCAGACCAAACCGCCGGTGTTTGGCCGCCAACTCATGCATCCGGCTCCGCAACGCGCTGTCCTTGCCGGAATCGCCCAACTCGTAATGAAACGTGGAACCGGCCAGCCCGGACAGCCGGCAGGCCCGCCTCTTGCTCAGCCCAAAGACGGAAACGGTATGCTCGACGCATTGCCGTTTCTCCTTGGGCCTTAGAACTTTTTTGTGAGGAGGTCCTTCAGAACAAGATTGTCCAGCGCCTGTTCGGCCACAAGGCGCTTAAGCCGCCGGTTCTCATCTTCCAGGGCTTTAAGCCGCTTGGCGTCGCTTAACTCCATCCCGCCGAACTTGGCCTTCCATCGGTAGAAGGTCTGCTCGGTGATGCCGTGATGGCGGCAAAGGTCTTTGGTTTTTTTGCCAGCCTCGGCCTCCTTCAATATCCCGATGATCTGCTCTTCCGAAAACCGTTTCTTCATGCGATTCCTCCTTTAAGCATTTTAAGGGCACTCGCATTGAAAACGCTCCAATCACCGGGGGAAGGTCAACTTCGCTTGCGCTTCGCTCAGGATGACAATGTTATCAACGGCTTTTATATTGTCATTCTGAGCGTAAGTGAAGAATCTCCCCTGTACTTTCAAACTGGGACATTACCAAATATACTCATATATTTGAAATAACCTGCGGCGTGACGTTAAAATAAATAATCAGCCATTTTGAAAATATCAAACCGGTGACGAACGAACCGCTAGTGGACGGGTTCAACAGACGCATGGAATACCTGCGGGTTTCCATTACCGACAGGTGCAACCTAAAATGCGCCTACTGCGCGCCTTCGGTTACGTCTTCATCCCGCGCCTCCAGTTGCGACATGCTACAAGACGATGATTTCCTGCGGCTTATCAACGTGTTCGCCTGCCTGGGAATTCGAAAGGTGAGGTTAACCGGTGGCGAGCCGCTAGCCCGGCGCGGCGCCGTGGGTCTGATAGAGCGTATAGGCCGCATCCCCGGCGTTATGGAAATGGCCCTAACCACCAACGGTACCGGCTTAAAACCCGTGGCGGAAGAATTGGCGCGGGCGGGCGTGGCCAGGGTGAACATAAGTTTAGACACCCTGTCGAGGCATAAGTACCGCAAGATAACAGGCCGGGACGGGTTCAACCGCGCCTTGGAAGGGTTTCACGCGGCGCTATCCGCCGGGTTCTCCACCGTAAAGGTGAACACCGTGGTGATGGCCGGGGTGAATGACGACGAGGTGGAAGAATTCGCCCGGCTGTCCATCGGGATGAAAGCCCAGTTCAGGTTCATTGAGTTTATGCCCACCTCCGCCGGGTTGTGGAGCAAAGAAAAGTTTGTGCCAATGAGCGAGGTTAAGCGCCTGGTGGAAAAACTTGGCCCGCTGATTCCCGCCAGCAGGCGGCAATGGGGCGGCCCCGCCGAGGTGTACAGGCTGGCGAACGCGCAGGGCGAAGTGGGGTTCATCTCCGCCGTCAGCCGTCATTTCTGCGCCGATTGCAACCGGTTAAGGATTACCTCGTCCGGAAAGCTTATGACCTGCCTTTTCGGTGGGGAGGATCTGGATTTGCGGGAGATGATGCGGAGCGGTTCCACGGATGCCCAGATAGCCGAGGCCATCCGCCACGCGGTGATAAATAAAAACGCCGTCCGTTCCCTGCCGGAGGAGAACGAGACCAGGCTGGCCATGGCTTGCGTGGGTGGATAGGAATAACCAAGGAGACAAGGAATGACCGATACGCCGTCCTGGAGCGACGACGCTAAAAAAGTTTTGGAGAAAATCCCGTTCTTCGCCCGTCCCATCGCCAAGAAGATGATAGAGGAGTACGCGGTGGACAAGGGGCAGGCCCAAATAACCCCGGAGCTGATGCGGGAAGCCCGCGCCAAGTTTGGCATGTAGAATGGATTTGCGCCGCATAGTCACTTTTCTTCCCGCCGCCATCATGGCGTTTGCCACCGGAGCTCTTGGCGGCGGAGTATATAACATGAACCCGGCCATACCCGAGTTTAAAATAACAACATCATCCGAAGGGGCCGTAAATCCCGGTTCGATGGTGAAAGGCTCTATAACCCTTCATGTGCCTAAAGGGTGGCATGTTTACGCCCCCGACGGACACAAGTACAAACCATTCAAGGTGACCTATCTGGATGGCCAGCTGGCCGATGTGAAATTCACATTTCCAAAACCCGCCGTCGTGGAGATACTGGGCGAAAAGGTTCCGGTGTACGACGCCGACGTGGTGGTGGGATATGAAGGCCGCGTGAAAGAGGGTTCACCAACCGGTAAACCCGTTCTTCGCGCCACAGTGTCCTGGCAGGCCTGTTCCGACACCATTTGCCTGCCGCCGGAGCGGAGGGAATTAGAGATTGAATTGAAATGACCGGCAAACCGGAACTGGAGAATTAAAGAGAAACTAAAATCTTTTTCCAATCTCTTCATAAACGGATTTTCGGTGGATAATTCCGAACACTATGATTTGATTTCCTGCTACTTTGAACACTATCCGGTAGTCACCAACCCTCATTTTCCAATAGCCTTTTAAAGTTTTCCTTAAAGGTTCCCCGTATTTCTGAGGGGCGGTCAACAATCGTGTTTCAATGGCGTTTTTGACTCGGGTTTTCAGCCTCGCGTTCAACTGGGAGATGTCGTCCTTTACTTCATGATGGTAAAGAACTTGAAAAGACATTTGTGTTACCAGATGTCGTTGTGTTTGATGGCCTTTGCGCGTTTGAAGGTTTTTTCTCGAGTTTGGGCGATGGACGTTAACACCCTGTCTTCCTCGATCTCCATGGCCTCCTTCACCAGATCGCGCACTTTAAGGGACATGGAAACCCCATCCCTTTTAGCCAAGGATTCAATATCCTTATATACAGGCTTTTCAAAGACCACATTAATTCTTGGGTTTACCGGCGGCATAATCTTCCCTCCTGTTGATGTTAAGTGTAACACTTATGTATCATAGACTCCAGCTTGGCGCCGTTCAAACCAGCGCTATCTCCTCGCCCAAGGTGGGGATGGTGCATTTGAAGCCCAGGCCGCCCGATAACCTTTCCTTTAAACCTTTCGCCTGCTCTTTTTCGCCGTGCACCACCATGGTAAGGCGCGGGGCGGGGTTGAAGTTGCTTGCCCAGCCGTAAAGGCCGTCGCTGTCGGCATGGGCGCTCAGGGCGTTGAGGGTGTGTATCTTGGCGTTCACCGCTATCTCTTCCCGCATGATCTTCACCGTCTTGGCGCCGTTCACTATTTTGCGCCCTTTGGTGCCTTCCGCCTGGTAACCCACGAACACTATGTGACTGTTGGGATTCCAGAGGTTGTGCCGCAGGTGATGGAGTATGCGCCCCGCGTCGCACATCCCCGATGCGGAAATGATTATCTGCCCCTCGGTGGTCATGTTCAGCATCATGGACTCGTCCACCGATGACACAAACTTCAACCCCTCGAAATGGAGCGGCGACTTGTGGTTGTTGAACATGGAAAGCGATTTATCGCCGTAACATTCGTCCAGCGCCCGTTGATATATTTCCGTTGCGCTGGTGGCCATGGGGCTGTCCACGTATATCTTGCGGTAATTGGCCGGAACGCGCCCTTCCTCCATGAGCTCACGGATGTAGTAGATGATCTCCTGCGTGCGGCCCACCGCGAAGGCCGGGATGATGACGTTGGCGTTCGTCTGGGCCGCCTCGGCCAGTATCTGCGCCAACTCGTCCTTGGTGGCCCCCAGCGGCTTGTGGTTGCGCGAGCCGTAGGTGGACTCTATCACCAGGTAATCGGCGTTAGTTAGGGTCTCCGGGTCTTTTATGACGGGCTGATTGGGCCTGCCCAGGTCGCCGCTGAAAACCAGCTTTAAAGGTTGCGCGCCATTTCCGGGATTAACCTGCAACTCCACTATGGACGAGCCGAGTATATGCCCAGCGTCGTAAAAGGTGAAACTTATATGACGCGACAGTTCTATACGCTCGTGGTACCGCGCGCCTTTCAGCCGCGATATGGCCCGCTGGGCGTCCGGCACGGTGTATAAAGGCTCCACCCGTTTCTGCCCCCTGCGAAGGTTCTTGCGCGTCCGCCACCCGGCTTCCACCTCGTGGATGTGGGCCGAGTCCAGCAGGATAAGCTCCGCCAGGTCCACCGTGGCGGCGTGGGCGTGAATCACCCCTTTGTAGCCCCGTTTCACAAGCAGGGGTATCCTGCCGGAATGGTCCGCATGGGCATGGGAGAGGATCATGTGGTCTATCTCCCCTGGGGTAAAGCCGAACCCTTCATAGTTTTTCATGAAGGTGTCGTGGCCGCCCTGGAACAGGCCGCAATCTATAAGGGTTTTTTCCTTTCCAACGGTTACCAGGTAGCAGGAGCCGGTAACCTGTTCGGCGGCGCCGAAAAAACGGATCTTTATCATCGTCTCACCTCGAACATGAAACTCTTCAGATAAAAACTTTCCGGGAAATGGACCGATATGGGATGGTCCGCGCTCTGGCTGAAAGAGCCTATCGTGCCAAGCTTCGCCCCGGCCTGGGCCGCCGCCCGCCGCAGGATAAACGCGAAATCATCCCCGGAAAGATGTTGCGAGCAACTGGAGGTGGCCAAAATCCCGTCATCTTTCACAAGGCGGATGGCCGCCCTGTTAAGGAAATGATAGGCCTTCTTGCCGCTCTCTGTGTCCTTGGCGCTTTTGATTATGGAAGGCGGATCCACGATTACCATGTCGAACTCCGGCTCCCGCCGGGTGTTGAGCCACTGGAAAACGTCGGACCGTTCATTCGTGAAACTCTCCTCCGCCAATCCGTTCAACCGGGCGTTGCGGAGGGCCATATCGAGAGCCGGTTGAGACCCGTCCACGTTGTGGACGCTAGACGCCCCGCCTAGCATGGCGTAAACCGAAGCGGCGCCGGTGTATGAAAACAGGTTTAATACCCGCCGCCCGCTGGATGTACGCCGGATAGCGGCGCGCAGGTCTTTTTGATCCAGAAAAAACCCGGTTTTCTGCCCCTCCAGCGCGTCGGAAAGGAATTTAACGCCGTGCTCCACAAACTCCACGGGGGCGTCCACCGAGCCTTTAATAACGCCCGCGGCTTCTTCCAGCCCTTCGTCTTTGCGGGATGTTGAGTCGCTCCTCTCAACAATGGCCGAGGGGGCCAGCGCCTCGTCCAGCGCCTCTACGATTTCGGCCCGTTTTTTATCCAGCCCGGCGGTGGACAGGGTGAACACCACTGTTTCCGCGTAACGGTCCACGATAAGCCCGGGGATGCCATCGGCCTCGCCGAAAACCACCCGGTAGCCGGTTACATTGGTTCCCGGGCCATACCCCATCAACCGGCGCAGGCTTTCGGCCCGGCGGATTTTAGCCGCGAACCACTCTTTGTTAATACCGGCGCCGGAGAAATCAAAAATCCGCGCCATTATGGATCCTTTGGAACTGTATGAGCCTACGCCCACAACCTTCCCCTGGTGGTCCTGGATAGTTATGAAATCGCCGTGGGACAGTCCTTGCGGCCTCTCGGCCACAGCCCCGGAGAATATCCATGGATGGCCGAAAACGGCGCTGTTTTCCCGGCCTGACTTAAGCTTAATGATGGGAAGCATTGGTTATTTCTCAATCAAAATGGAATGACAAGTGTTTCATTATAGACCGTCCCGGGGAAATATGCCGAAACACTGTGGATAAATAAAGAGATGCCCATAAACCTGCTAATAAATTATTGAATTAAAACAGGTCAAAAATGGAAGTATAATTGCGTTTGTGTGTATTTTGCGGGCAATTCCCTTAAGCTTCGGGAAAGCGTGGGAAAAGCGCGCCAGACGTGAAGTGTGGTGGCATGGAAGACAGCGGCAAAACTGTGGACGAACTGGCGCGGGAAATAGAGCGGTTGCGACACCGCGTAAAAGAGCTGGAGGTTTTGGCCGGCGACAGCCAGAGCGCCGTTAAAGCCCTGTCCAACAGCGAACACAAATACAAGACCCTTGTCCAATCCATATCCGAATACCTGTACAGCGTGGAGTTCCAGGATGGAAAGCAGGTATCGGTTTATCACAGCCCCCAGTGCCAGTCTATTACAGGCTATTCCTCCGATGAATACTACGACGACCCGGAGTTGTGGTTCAAAATGGTGCATCCCGACGACAGGAACCTTGTAACCCGTTTTTTCCGCGACATAAAAGCCCACAAGACCAGAAAACCCATCTCCCACAGGATCACCCGTAAAGACGGGGTTGTCCGCTGGGTCTCAAACCATTGCGCGGTGACGCTGGGAGATAAGGGGGAAATCCTCAGGCAAGACGGTTTCCTGCTGGACATTACAGACCTGATGGAAGCAGAGGACGAGCGGGACAGGCTTTACGCCGCCATCGAGCAGTCCGCCGAAGTGATCATGATTACGGACCTCAACGGCGTTATCCAGTATGTTAACCCGGTGTTTGAACGGATTACAGGCTATTCCCGGCAGGAGGCGCTGGGGCAAACCCCTCGCCTGCTGAAAAGCGGCCAGCAACCGCCGGAGCTATATGACGAGCTTTGGAACGTCATAACATCCGGCAATGTATGGGAAGGCAATTTCATAAACAAAAGGAAAGACGGCTCGTTGTACCAGGAGACAGCCACAATTTCACCGATAAAGAACCAAAAGGGGGAAGTGGTGAATTTCGTGGCGGTCAAACGGGACGTCACCCGCGAAACCATGCTCGTCAAAGCCCGGGAATATTTCACCGCCGTCACCTCCCATGAGTTGAGGACACCGCTTATAAAACTGGATCTGGTCAGGATGCTACTGGCCTCGTTGGCCGAAAAACTCGCGGAAAAAGAAGCCTTGGAGAGGATAGCGACGGTGCTGGACAACGTGTATTCAGGCATAGACAGCGTGGTGTCCGCCACGTCGCTTATCACGGAGCTGTCCACGGTAAAATCCCGGGAGTCTTTCGTGAGGATCGCGATTTATCACGATATTTCCACCTGTCTCGACTCGCTCAAACACATGCTCACCAAGGAAAAGCGCAATCTTTCCGTTTCCATAGACCTTTCCGGCATCCCCAAAAACACCCAAATAATGGGTGAACAGCTCATGCTGGCCAGGGCAGTCCATGAAACCCTGTCCAACGCCGCCAAGTACACCCCGGACGGAAAGACCATCCATGTCCGCGGGATAGTGGAGGATGGCAGGCCAGTGCTGGAGATAGCGGACGAGGGTATAGGGATACCAAAAGAAATGCAGGAGCAGGTTTTCGAGCCTTACTTCTCGCTTGAAAACCCCATCTACTACAGCTCCAGCAAGCACAAGTTCAAGGGGGGCGGCATCGGGCTGGGGCTCACGGTGGCGCGGATGATCATGCAGTTCCACGACGGGGCGCTGAAAGTGAAAAGCGAGGGGGAAAACCAGGGCTCCACAGTAAGGCTTATCTTTCCGCCGCTGGTGGCGAAAAGCGGCCCGCTGGTTTAATCCAGATACCCCTCCAGCATCCCCTGGCGCTCCATAATGGCTAAGATCGTCCGGGCGCGGCGCTCCACATATCGCCCTTTTACCGGGCTCCATTTCCTGGGATTGGGCAGGACCACCGCCAGCCTGGCCGCCTCATCGGGCGACAGGGCGGCGGCGGACTTGCCGAAATACCGCCGGGCCGCCGTTTCGGCGCCGAACACCCCATCGCCCCATTCCACTACGTTAAGGTAGATTTCCAGTATCCGCTTCTTGGACAGTGTCTTTTCAATCCGGTATGTGAGAACCGCCTCTTTGAGTTTTCTCACCGGGTTTTTGGAAGGGGACAGATAAAGGTTCTTGGCCAGCTGTTGGGATATGGTTGATGCGCCGAACTTGGGTTTGCCCGCTTTAATGTCTTTCTCCAGCGCGTCGCGGATGGCCTCGAAATCGAACCCCTCGTGGCTCCAGAACCGGCCATCCTCGGCGATCACCACGGCCTTGCGCAGAAACGGGGATATGGCCGACAGGGGAACCCATCTCTGCCTTATCTTTATCTTCTTTTTCCCCTTCTCCCATTCCGCCTCGCGATATTCCATAAATGCGGTCTTTTCCGGGTTCTTTTTGGCCAGCGCCCCTATGTCGGGATACAAAAAGTAAAACCCGACATACGCGCCAGTGCCGGCCACGGCAAGGGCCACAAGCCAAAAAGAGAGTTTTATTATTTTCCTCATCAAGCAGATCCCGGTTTTTATAGAACGGGAATTATACTATGTCCCCGCCCCGTTGAAAGCGCTGATAGTGATCAATGGTTTAGGGCCGCCCCGGCTGATTAAAGCATGTTAAACTTTATAATAAAATTCCAATAGGCCAGGTTTTGCGGATATGAGAAAAAGGCTTCGCGGGTTCGCCGTTACTTCGGCTATCGCGCTGGTCATATCCATTGCCGTCTTCTTTATTTTCGAGCGGGAGATTTCCGCCAGGTCCGACGTGGAGCGCATCAACCGCTCGGTGGTGAAGATTTTCGTAATATCCCGCAAACCCAGCTACTACCAGCCATGGCAATACGATGGGCAGGAAAGCTCCTCCGGGTCGGGCGTGATAATCGAGGGGGGAAGGATTCTCACCAACGCCCATGTGGTCAGCGACTCGGTTTATATCGAGGTCAAGCGCCCGGGAGACCCCAGGAAGTATCCAGCGCAAATAACCGCCATCGGCCATCAGTGCGACCTGGCGGTGTTAAAGACCAAAGACCCGGCTTTCTTTAAAGGCGCCGATCCGCTGGTTTTCGCGGACATGCCCCGCGCCATGGACAAGATAACAGTACACGGCTACCCGGAGGGTGGTGAGGATGTGTCGGTCACGGAAGGGGTGGTTTCCCGCGTGGAGCAGGTCAATTACGCCCACAGCGGGTTCAACCTGTTAGGCGCCCAGGTGGACGCCGCCATCAACCCCGGCAACAGCGGCGGCCCGGCGGTAAGGGGGAACAAGATAGTGGGAGTGGCCATGCAGATGCTTTCCACCGCCCAGAATATAGGCTACATAATACCCACCCCAGTTATCTCCCATTTCCTTGAGGATATCGCGGACGGGAAATTCGACGGTTTCCCCGAAGACGGCATATTCATCCAGGCCATGGAGAATGAGACGCTCCGCAAATACTATGGCTTAAACGATGGAGAAAGCGGCGTGCTGGTCACCAAGGTCGCTTACGACAGTTCCGCGTATGGCGTCATTCAGCCGGAAGACGTGCTTGTGGCCATAGATGGCGTGCCGGTGGAAAACGACGGCTCCGTGGCGGTGGGGGAGAACTTTACGGTTTTCGGCAACTATCTTACCCAGCGCCGGTTCCTGGGGGAGAAGGTGGTTTACGACATCGTGCGCCAGAAGAAGAGATTGAAGGTGGATGCCACGCTCAAACCACCCGCCCAGCTTGTGCCATATGAGCAACTGACGCCCCAGCCCAGATATTTTATTTACGGCGGGCTTGTGTTCATGCCGCTTACCGTGAACTATCTAATGACCTGGGGCGCCACGTGGTGGAAAGATGCTCCGGTGGAGCTTATGCACGCCTATTACAGCGGCGAGATGACCAGGGACCGCCAGGAGATGGTGATCCTCCGCAACGTGCTGGCCCACGAAGTTAACGCCGGATATCACGACTTCTCCGACCGGATCGTTATGAAAGTGAACAATTCGCCGGTGGCGGGACTGGCCGATCTTGTAAAGAAGTTGTCCACGCAACAGGGCGAATATTCCATAATAGAAATGGACGATGGCAGTCGCATTGTGCTGGACATCAACGCGGTGGCCAAAACAAAAAGCGGGCTTCTCAAACAATACGCCATTCAAAGCGAGGCCAGCCGGGATATTGTGGAGCTTTCCGTAGCTGGAGGGCCTCGGGAGGTGGACCGTGACAGGAAATAAAATCCGCCCCGAAGCGCAAGACATGCTGATAGCCGTGGACATCCAGTATGACTTCATCCCCGGCGGCGCGCTGGCCGTGCCGGAGGGAGACGCCATAGTTCCCGCGGTAAACCGCCTGGCGGAGCTTTTCGGCCGCATGGTGGCCACGCAGGATTGGCATCCTAACGGGCACAACTCTTTCGCCTCCAGCCACCCCGGGAAAAACCAGTTCGATGTTATCCAGACCCATTACGGAAGCCAAACCCTGTGGCCGGACCATTGCGTTCAAGGCTCCAGGGGGGCGGATATTCACGAGGGGCTGAACTTATCCAGATGCGATCTTGTTATCCGCAAGGGATTCAGGAAAGAGATGGACAGTTACTCCGGTTTCTTTGAAAACGACAGGGAAACCCCCACCGGCCTTGGCGGCTACCTTCATGAACGGAGCTTTAAACGCCTGTTCCTCACGGGCCTGGCCACGGATTTCTGCGTAAAGTACACGGCGCTGGACGGGGTGAAGCTCGGTTTCGAGGTTTATGTGATAGAAGACGCGTGCAGGGGGATAGACCTGGCAGGTTCCCTGGCCGCCGCATGGATAGAAATGGACGACGCGGGGGTCAAAAGGATCCAATCCTCCAGCGTCATGTCCTGGTGAGGCCATGAGCGCACCTCCATCAGCGCTGTTTACGGACCTGTATCAACTCACCATGATGCAGGGTTATCTTCAGGCCGGGCTTGGGGATGAAGAGGCCTGTTTCGACCTGTTTTTCCGCACGAACCCATTCGGCGGCGGCTACACGGTGTTCGCCGGGCTGGAAGACGCGTTGGAATATCTTGCGTCCCTCCATTTCACCGATGAGGACATCGCCTATTTACATTCACTCAAAATATTCAGCGCCGGTTTTTTGGACTATCTTCGCCGGTTCCGGTTTAACGGAGAGGTTTATTCCCATACCGAAGGCTCCATAGTGTTTCCGCTGGAGCCGGTGTTGCGGGTGAAAGCGCCGCTTTTTGAGGCCCAGCTGGTGGAAACAGCATTGTTGAACATCGTGAATTTCCAGAGCCTCATCGCCACCAAGTCCGCAAGGATATGCCATGAGGCGGGGGAAGACCGTGTGGTGGAATTTGGCCTTAGGCGCGCCCAAGGGGTGGATGGGGGCATCACCGCCGCCAAGGCGGCCTACATCGGCGGATGCTCCGCCACCTCCAACGTACACGCTGGAAAGATATTCGGGATTCCCGTTAAGGGTACGCACGCCCATTCATGGGTCACAGCTTTTCCCGATGAGCTTTCGGCCTTCCGCAAGTTCGTGGAGATTTATCCGGTGAACCCCATTCTGCTGGTGGACACTTACGACACGCTGAAAAGCGGCATACCCAATGCCATCACCGTGGGGCAGGAGATGAAAGAGCGCGGCGGGAATCTATTCGGCGTGAGGCTGGATTCCGGCGATCTGGCTTTCCTTTCCGTGGAGACCCGCCGCATGCTGGATTCCGCCGGGCTTGCCGATGTGAAAATAGTATGCTCCAACGAGCTGGACGAACACATCATCCACGACCTTGGCATCCAGGGGGCCAGGATTGACCTGTACGGGGTAGGCACAAGGCTTGTTACCGCCCACGGAGAGCCAGCCACATCCGGAGTGTATAAACTGGCGGCCATCAGAAGGGCCGGGGAGGATTGGCGGATGAAACTTAAATTCTCCGAAGGTATGAAGAAAGCCAGCCTGCCCGGCGTAAAACAGGTTTACAGGATGTCCGGAGCGGATGGAGCCATGATGGCCGACCTGATTGAGCTGGAAAACGGCGAGCCGGATTTTTCCGCCGGGGTGTGGGGGTTCCATCCGGCCATGGAGTACCACAGGAAATTCTATTCCGGCGTGGCCGCCGCCCAGCCGTTGCTTACCCCCGCGATGGTGGATGGCGTGATAACCGCGAGCATTCCGCCGCTGGCGGAAACGCGGGACAGGGTGAAGAGGGAGCTGGACAAACTTCACCCCACGGTGAAACGGCTGTTAAACCCTCATATATACAAGGTAAGCTTGGGGCCCCGGCTCAACACCGCCACGAAGAAATTAAGGGAAGAATTGGCCAGGTAATGAATGTTACCTTCTCCCTTCGTGGGAGAAGGTCGGGATTAGGGGGAAACTAATTACTGCTAACGTGAGCCTTCCAGCTCCAGCATCTTTAATTTTGTTTTCACCCCGCCGGGGGCTGAAAAACCTCCGGGGGCTCCATCGCTCCGCACAACCCGGTGGCATGGGATAATAAGCGGCGCGGGATTCAAGGCCATAACTCCTCCCACCGCCCGGTCAGCGCCTTTACTGCCGCTTGCCGACGCCAGCTCCGCGTAGGTGACGGTTTGCCCCCATCGCGTTTTTCTTAGGGTGGTCAAAACCTTTTTGGCGAATGGCGAAAATCCCGTTAGCTCCACAGGGTCGTCAAATTCCACCCGTTCGCCCAGGAAATAACGCGCCATCCGTTCCGCCAGGTTTTCGTTTTCCGCCTGTTCGAATGCTCCGGCCCAGTTCTCCATTTGCGATTCGATCTCCCGCCGTGTCAGGCCGGGCAACCACACCCGGCCTATTTTATCCCCGGCGAATCCCGCGCCCAAAGGGCCCATTATGGTGGGGGCTATCAGCAATGAATAGTTCTTCGTCATTATCGGTCCATTATAACGCGCTGTTGGTAACGGTATGAAATTTGTTGGCCAATCCGAATCCGCTACCTGTCCCGGCTCCGTTAACGGGAAGTTAAAATACAGCGCCACCATGCTTGTTTTCCGTCCTGGGTGATTGATTTAAGGCTTACTAATAGGCGTTTGGGGAAACCACCCCTTGCGGGAGCGGCGTGCAACGAGCCGCCCCCGCAAGGAGGATGGTGTTAAGGGGCCGTGCTGACACCGTAGAACGCCGACACCGCCGCCTGGACATTGCCCGCCGTGTCCACTGCTACGAAGTAACCGTCATAAGCGGTGTTTGCCGTCAGGTTTGGCATGTAGCACTGGTTGGCGACATTGGCTGAAAGAGCTACTGTTCCGCCGGTTCCAACGATTGCGCCGCCAGCCCCCGCCATCACTTCCGCAACCGAAGGTGGAAGGCTTCCGGCGGGTACCACCGCGCAGTATCCCGTCCCGTTCTCATCAATCGTAGGGGCGCCCCACATCGCTGTTTGAGATACCGCCAGCGCGCTCCACACCGAAGTCGTTGGAGGAGTTGTGTCCGCCGCCACAGGGGTTCCATTCGCCTCGAGTGTAGCCGGGCTTTCGCCGTTAATCGAAAAGGTAGTTACCACGTAATAATAGGTTGTCCCGTTTGTCAGTCCCGTGTGGGTATAGGATGTGGCTCCATTGGCGTCTATCTGTGTTCCGGAGCCGGTGGTGACACCGGTAGATGTGCTCCAGTAGATGTAATAGGTCTGCGCGTTCGGATCGGGATTCCAGGCGATGGTGTTCTGCGTGTCGCCTGGGGTCACCGCCAGGCCCGTCGGCGCGGCCGTGGTTGTAAAAACACCGTCCACTGCAGTTGTGGTCTGGGCGTTGCCAGCGGAGTCCACCGCGGCGAAATAAACGTCATAGCTCGTGAAAGAGTCCAGCAACGACACTGTGCAGGAGCCCGCGGTATTGGCGGTGAGGGCAACAGAGCCTCCGGCGCCGAAGATTGACCCGCCGCTTCCCGCGATCACCTCCGAGGATGTTGGAGCGGGGCTTCCCATGGGAACGGCGGCGCAATAACCTGTACCATTCTCATTGATAGTGGCGCTGAATACGCCTGTGGAGTCTGTGGCGCTGGAATAAGCCCAGGAACTGGTGGTAGGCGGTGTTGTGTCCACGGATGACGAGCCGCCGCCGGAAGACGATCCGCCGGAGCTGGACTCTCCGGTGGAAGTTGATCCCCCTGAATGCGATCCCCCGGAAGAAGAGCCGCCGGAGCTGGAAGACGAGCTTGAAGAGGGCTCGGGCGTAGCCTCCGCCACGCCGCCTCCAGCAGGCGATTCGCCTTCCTCACCGTTCTCGTCCACGGCGAGCGCCAGATAATAATAATTGGTTCCGTTGCTCAATCCCGTGTGAGCGTAGCTTGTGCCTGAAACGCCGGATATCAGCGTTCCCACCCTTGCGACGGACTGGGCGTATGTTTCTTTTTTCAGTAGCGGTAGCCTGCGTTCCGGGCTGGCCGGATATTTCCCTGACATCAAATTGGTTCTGGAAGCCGTGACGCCGGATTGGGTGTCCCAATAGATGTTATAAGAGACCGCCCCGGCCACGGCGGTCCATGTAAGCGTGTTCTGGCCGTTGCCTGGAGTGGCGGTAAGGCCGGAAACGGCGCTTAATTTAGCGGATGCTGAAGATCCGCCTGATGAAGACGATGATCCGTCACCACATCCGGTCGCTATAAGGGCGGCTAGCCCCAGGCTGAAAAATATCCCCAATTTATGTTTGAACAATGTACCCATTCCATCCTCTCCTTGTAACAGTTCAGAAACCTGCCGGTTCAGGCTATGGCGCTGAATTGGCCGCATAACCGAAGGATACGCGTGGCCGGAGCGGCTGAAAATTCTACGAAGGTATAATTTGTTGGCGTTTTATATCCGACTAAAGTATCAATTCCCCGGTTTTACGCCGGATTCTTAGACAATTGTCCTAGGACATTACGTTCAGGATGGTGAATAATTGTCACGAAACTGGAGGGGATATCGTTTTCAGATGGCAAGCTCTCACGGGAAATTGGGATCATCGGTGTATGAAAGGGTGTGGCGGATGGCCATGGAGATGAACTCCGCCACCTCGGTCGGCGAAACGCTGGATATAGTTAGAAAAGACTGCGGGCAGATCGTGCCATTCGACGTGTTCATGTTTCTGCGAATGCCGGGATCCGGCGCTGGAATACCGGAAAATCCTAGCGGTCACAACGCCAGCTTTCTGGATAATTTCTGGCTGGATTACAGGGAAGGGGGGTTTTACGAAGATGATCCGGCTGTGGCGGTGTTCACTAAACCGGGGGTGAAGAACGTTCCCTTCCGCGCCAACAGCGCCCCCAAATTTTACGAAACCCCGATCTGCCGGGAACTGCTCAAAAAATACCATATCAATGTTTACATGGCCATGCGGATGGAGTTCGCGGCGGAAAAGAGAGTGCTTGGTCTTGGGCAACTTGCCGGGTCGCGCGCATACACCCAAAAGGACGAGGACATTCTTGCCCTTATCGGGCCACACTTGTCCAGAAGCATAGAATATTGTGAACTGCTGGAAAAATCACGCCCCGAATCCGCAACAACGCCTCTGGAACAGGGGCAGGCCGCCGTATGGAGATTCTCGCTGGACATGGAGATAACCGAAACAAACGCCCCGGCTGAAAGACTGATGACCAGGTGGAAGGAGGGCGGGATCTCCCACGAGGCGGGTGGCAGGTCCGTCTCGTTACCACGGGATGTAATTGGCCTTTTAATGACCGCGCGGAACATGTGGATGGCGGAACAAAGGAGTGGATCATCGCTATTGCATGCGCCCGCAAGCAGGATCACCGTGAACGCGGTGAGGGAGGTTTACGATTTCCAGGCGGCGGTTACACGGCCAATCAATGGCGCTTCCGGTGTGTCTATCACCCTTGTGGCCGAACGAGGCCAATGTGATCGGAATTTGGTCATAAACCGTGTTTGCAATCTTACTCTCCGGGAGAAAGAGGTGGTGATGATGGCCCGGGAGGGGCGCTCCAACCGGGACATATCGGAAATGCTCACGGTGTGCGAGCAGACCGTCAAACAGCACATGTCCTCCGCTCTCAGAAAAACCGGCGCCAGGAACAGAACGGAGCTTATCCACAAGCTGTACGGCCCGGAGCCGCATTGATCGAAGCGCAACCGGCGCAACGATAATCGCGAACTCTTGGCGCGATACAAAACACCCCTCCATAGGTTAAAATCAGGTCACCTGCAACATTTTGGGCGGTGACAATGACCGATTCGGCCAACAAGACCGTGGAGTTGCTTCGCAAAGTGGGGAGCCTGCTGGAGCTGGACACCCGCTATCCCGGCGAGCGGATTATAGACCGCATCGCCGCGTCCGATAAAATCATAAGGTTCAAGTCCATCATACGGATGGATGACGGAACGGTGGGGATTTTCCAATGTTTCCGCGTCCAGCATTCAGACACCCTGGGGCCATATAAAGGCGGCACACGGCTTCATCCGGCAGTGAACATGGACGAGGTGAAGATATTGGCCACCCTCATGACCTTGAAAACCGCCCTGGTGGATGTGCCATTCGGCGGGGGCAAAGGCGGCATAGTGGCCGACCCATCCAAAATGTCCCGTTCCGAGGTGGAGCGGCTCATCCGCAAATACGCGCTGAAACTTTTAAACGATATCGGCCCCAACACAGACATCCCCGCGCCGGACGTGAACACCGGCGAACGGGAAATGGCGTGGATATACGACGAGTATAGAAAATATAGAGAGCTTGCGCGAGGTGTGGTGACCGGTAAACCGCTGGAGCTGGGCGGCTCGGCGGGGCGAAACGAAGCCACGGGGGAGGCGGTTGCTTACATCGCCACCAGAGCGGCTCAGGACGCCGGGCTAAACAAAAGTTTCACCGTAGCCATTGAAGGTTTCGGGAAAGTGGGCATCCATTGCGCCCGGTGGTTGTGGGAGCGTGGCGTGAAAGTTGTGGCCGTCAGCGACAGCTCCGCCATGGTGGAAGATCCGGCGGGGATAAACGTGCCGGAGCTTATCGCCCACAAAGCGAAGAACGGAACCGTGGCGGGATTTCTACCGGCCCGCCCGCGGGAAGAGATAATTGCAACCAGGGCCGGCGTGTTCATCCCCTGCGCCCTGGAAGACTCCATACGGGTAGATAACGCAGGATCGGTAACGGCCAAAATAATTGTGGAAGGGGCCAACGCCCCCGTGGCGCTGGACGCGGAGCCTTTACTGCGCGAGCGGGGCATAACCGTGGTTCCGGACATAATGGCCAACGCTGGCGGGGTGATTGTCTCCTATTTCGAGTGGGTGCAGAACCGCGAAGGGTTTTATTGGGACGAGGCGCTGGTGAAACAGAGGTTGATGGACAAGATGGGCGCCGTGTACGGCAAGGTCACCAAATACGCCGCCGAAAAGAAGCTGAACTTGCGCGAAGCCGCATATTGCCTGGCGGTGGAGAAAATCGCCCGCGCCGTCCACGTGCGGGGGATTCAGTAGGGGCTGGTCTGAAACCAGCCCTTTATATGCTTCCTTTTATTCACCCGGCCACTCACGCTTCCCCGTGGTCGCTGACCACGGTTTCTAGTACCGCCGCCATGCCACCGGGACGGTGCGCTACATTCAGGACCGGGGTCGGGCGGCCCCGGCGAAGCAATGTAAATGTGCCCCCTTACCGACCTGCCGCAAAACTTCGCGCCGCGCTGTCTGTGGCGGGCGCATGAGTTTCCCGAACGGCGCGCAGGAGAGCCGTTGTTGCGGGAGAGGATTGCGCGAAGCGCCGGATGAGGGGATGTTTATTTAAATGCCTCCCCGTGGTCGCTGACCACGATATATTACTGCTTGGCTCTGTCCAACCTCTTCAAAAAATCCTCGGCGTTCTCGAAACCGGCCAGCCTAAGGTCGCCCAGTTCCGTTCCGTTTTTATCCAGGAAGATTATGGTGGGCACGCCTATCACGCGGAACCGTTTCTTCAGCGACTCGTTCTCCGCGTCGTCACCTTTGGTAATGTCGGCTTTCATGAAAACCACATCGGTGGAATAAGCCGCCACCCTCGGGTCTGGGAAGGTGTAATGCTCCAGCTCTTTACAGGGCACGCACCACTCGGCTGAGAAATCTATCATCACCGGTTTGCCCTGGGCCTTTGCCCCGTCTATGGCCGCAATGCTGGCCTTTTCCCACTTCACCGCAACAGCCGGGGCGGTGGATGGATATAAAAGGTACGCCCCCGCCGCCACAAAGGCCAGCGACACCGCCCATCTGATGGAGCGGAACGCCTTGCCCGCCCCTTTTATTTTCGGAATGAAAACCAGCGCCGCGCCGGAGATTATCAACAGGCCGCTCAAGATATATCCGAAAAGTCTATCCGGCAGGAGCGGTTGCAGGAAATAAACCGCCATCACCAGCATTATGAAACCGAACACGTGTTTCACCCACACCATCCACATGCCAGAACGGGGCAGGGAAGAGACGGCCCCGGAGAACAGCGCCAGTATCACGAATGGAATCCCCAATCCAACCGCCAGGGTGAAGAACATGGTGAATCCCAGGAACAGGTCCCCCTTCTCGCCGACGAACGTCAACAGCCCCAGCACGAAGGGCCCTATGCAAGGCGCGGCGATTATCCCCACCGTGGCTCCCATCATGAAGGTGCCGAAAAAGCCCTGACGGTTCTTTCCGCCGATCTGGGTGAGGAACGCCGGTGGCCGGATTTCATAGAACCCGAACATGGCAAGGCTCAACACCGCCATGGCCCCGGCTATTACCGCAATCACCGCCCAGTGCTGGAGAAGGCCGCCGAACAGGCTACCCGTCATGGCCGCGAAAAGGCCCAGCATGGAATATGTCATCGCCATTCCTAAAAGATACAGGACGGAATGGACAAACAAACGCCTGCGTTTCTGTTCACTCTCGCCGCCGAAGTATGACACGGTGATGGGAATAAGCGGATACACGCACGGGGTAAGGTTCAGCGCCAGCCCGCCCAGGAAGATGAATAGATAAGTCAGCGGCAGGCCGTGTTCGGTAAGATATGTCTTTATATCTCCCCCGGCAATATATTCACCGTCTTTAGCCTTGAAAAGCTCCTCGTTCATGGAGAAGACGTCATGGTTTATCTCCACCGCCGGGGCGTCGGGGGCCACCACTATCACACGCAGGTCAAGGGTGATGTTGGCTGGCATGATGCATGCCTTCTCATCGCACGCCTGGAGCGTAAGCGTCACCGGCAAACGGTGTTCGCCCGGTTTTGTGGATGTGTCAATGGCGATGTTAACGCCAATGTAGGTGGTTCCCTCGTAAGTGGATAGCGGTTCCTGGGAGAAAGCGAATTTTGTAAGCTTGCCTTCGGGGTAAAACACCCGCCCGGGGCTGATCCCCTCGTTTCCCGCAACGGTAAGTTTGGTGGGGATAAGGTTTGGCATGGAAGGGGTGTGGGACTGGCTGTGCCACCCCTCCCGGAATTTCAGGCTGAACAGCATTTTGTAAGACGCGCCCGCGGGGTACCGTTCCATCCTGTGGACAGGGGCGAAGATAACCACGTCCGAACTTTTCATAAGCTGGGCGCTGGCCGGGGCGGCAGTCAAAAACAATAAGGCGATAAAAAAGAGGCGTTTCATCCGGTTCCTGTTGAGTTGGCGTTGAGTTTTAAATTATACCAGCCTCCAATGTTGATTGACAAAGCCCGGCCCTGAATGTATTTATGTTTAAACCTCAATCAACCGGAGTGTACCCTTAAAATGCCCAGTGATTTAAAGCAATCCATCCGGGAAGTGCCGGATTTTCCTAAAAAAGGGATTCTTTTTTACGATATCACCACGCTTTTTTCCGACGCCCGCGCGTTCCGCCGCTCGGTGGACATGCTGGTGCATCGCTACGTTAATTGGCGGCCGGACATTTTCGTAGGCATAGAGTCCCGCGGGTTCATCATCGCCTCGGCCCTGGCTTACGCTTTGGGAACCGGCGTGGTGCTCATAAGGAAACCGGGTAAACTTCCCTGGAAAACATACAAGATGGCCTACGAGCTGGAATATGGGAAGAACGAGATAGAGATCCATCAGGACGCGATCACCCCCGGCCAGAAAGTGGTTATAGTGGACGACCTCCTGGCCACCGGCGGCACCATTAACGCCGCGGCGGAGCTGGTGAAAAAGGTCGGGGGGGATATCCAGGAATTGGCGTTTTTCGTGGAACTGACGTTTCTTAAAGGCCGGGACAAGATACCCGGTTACAACGTGCACTCGCTGATAAAGTACGACGGCTAGGGTAGGGTGGGAATTTTAAAAGGTTCCGTGAGGGCGGCTGTAAAAGGCCGTCCTTTTTTTATTTTCTGGCCAATTCTTTGTACCGGCCAACCTCAATCTTCAATTTAGGGTCGAAACGGTCTTCTGCTACCTCCAGATCATACCGGGATTGCAGGTTCATCCAGAATTCCGGCTCCACGCCGAAAAACCTGCCAAGCCTGATTGCGGTGTCACCAGTGATGGCGCGTTTGCCCAAGACGATTTCGTTAATCCGCCGGGGCGACGTTTTAGTTTCACGCGCCAGAAGGTTCTGGCTAATACCCATAGGCTCCAAAAATTCCTCAAGGAGGATTTCGCCCGGGTAAATAGGTTCCATCTTTTTCATCTTAGGTTTCCGGATTTAATGATAATCCGCGATTTCCATATCATAAGCGTCCCCATCATGCCAAATGAAGCAGATCCGCCACTGGTCGTTAATCCTTATACTAAATTGGTCGGCCCTGTTTCCCTTTAAAGCCTCTAGCCTGTTGCCTGGGGGTATGTTTAAGGCTCCTAGCGATACAGTCGCGTCTAGCATGTTTAGTTTCTTTTTTGCCGTCCTTTGAATATCTGGCGCCAATTTTTTACTAGGTTGCCTGTGAAATATTTTTTCAGCTTCCTTATCCTTGAAGCTCTTTATCATAAGGCAATATTATATCCTATGACGTTATAAGTCAATATGAATCGGCATTAAGCGCATCACCACCTCACCCTACCAGGTTATATTCCCGCACACGGAATTTTACCCCCAGCCCGTCCTCCACGAACCTGCGGGCCGTTTCAATATCCACCTTGTCCGGGATGGCCACTACCGTGGCGGTCACTTTGGGTATGCGCCCCTTGCATAGTTTTATAAATTCCACCGTGGCCTCCCACGCATGGGGTATTTGCGGGTCGCAGATTTCATCGTATATCTGCGGGTCGGTGGCGTTGAGGCTTACCGATACTGTGTCTATAAGCCCGGCAATTTCCGGGATGATGTCCCGTTTGGCGATGTGGTTGCCGTGGCCGTTGGTGTTAAGCCGGGTTACGCCGCCGTTTTCCTTCACCCACTTCGCCACGGCGAGAATCACATTCAACCGCAATGTCGGCTCGCCATATCCGCAGAACACTATTTCGCTGTAATTCTCCGGATCGCCGATGGCTTCTATAAGCTCCTCCGCCGAAGGGTCGCGGGTAAGGCGCAGGTTGTGACCCTGGATGGTGTCCGAATAGAACCGGGGGCAGAAATAACACCGGTTCGTGCATGCTCGGGTGACGTTCAGGTATAGGGAGTCGCGGATTTTATAAACGATCTCCCCCTCTTTGGCCCCGCCGATGTTGAACAGCTCCTCGAAATTGGTGACGCTTATCCGTTGGATGTCCTCATACGTAACGCCTCTGGTCTCCGCCGCCGTTTTGGCCACTTCCGGCAGATATGAAGGCTCGTTGCGGGCGCCCCGGTTTTTCTGGGGCGCAAGATATGGCGCGTCGGTCTCTATCAACAGCCTGTGGCCCGGCACGGCTTTCACCGCCTCGCGAAGGCCGCCAGCTTTAGGGTAGGTGATGTTCCCGGCGAACGATATGTGCAGGTTTAGCTCCAGGAATTTGCGGGCCTCCTCCGGCGAGCCGCCGAAACAGTGCATCACCCCGCCTGTCTTTTCTATCTCTTCTTCCTTGAGTATCCGCAAAGCGTCTTCATAAGCGTCCCGGCAATGGATTATCACCGGTTTGCCCAGTTCGCGGGCGATGGCTATGTGGGCGCGGAAAGAATTTTCCTGAACATCCTTTGGCGCCCGGTCGCGGTAATAGTCCAGCCCCGTCTCGCCGATGGCCACAACCGCCGGATGTTTTGCCAGGTCGCGGATTGTGGACAATGTTTTCCCGTCCGCCATGGTGGCGCTGTTGGGATGTATCCCGGCGGAGGCGTACATCCACCCGTGCCGTTCGGCAAGTTTAATGCCCAGGTGGGAGGTGGGCGCGTCGTACCCCACGTTAAGGATAAGGCTTACGCCGGCCTCCTGGGCTCGGGCGATGGCCTCTTCCCGGTCGGCTTCAAAAGCCGGGTCGTTCAAATGGCAATGGGAATCGGCGGGCATAACTGCCTGTTCAAAAATTAGCGCAGGATGGTGGCGGCCCGGTCCTGCCCTGTGGATATGATGCTGACGGGGGCGCCTGTAAGCTCCTCCACCCGCGCGATGTAGTTTTTAGCCGCCAAGGGCAAGTCTTCATAACGGGAAACGCCGGATGTGGAGGTCTTCCAGCCTTTCATGGTCTCGTAAACCGGTTTGCACCGGGCGAACACGTCCGTGTCTTCGGGCATGTGGGTTATGGTCTCCCCGTCCACCTCGTAGGCCACGCATATTTTAAGCTCGTCGAAGTCGTCCAGCACGTCCAGCTTGGTAAGGGTTATGCCGGTGATGCCGTTCACCTCCACGGCGTATCTGCCCACAACAGCGTCCAGCCAGCCGCACCGGCGCGGCCTGCCGGTGGTGGCGCCAAACTCGTGTCCTATCTTGCGCAGGTCTTCACCCATCCCGTCGCAAAGCTCGGAAGGGAAGGGGCCTTCACCCACGCGGGTGGTGTAAGCTTTCATGATGCCTATTACGTATTGCACGGCCCGGGGCGGTATCCCCAGCCCCGTGCATGCCCCGCCCGCCGCCGCCGGTGAACTGGTGACGAACGGATAGGTTCCCTGGTCTATATCCAGCATGGTGCCTTGGGCGCCTTCGGCCAGCACGTTCTTGCCGTCGGCGATGGCCTTGCGGATTACCCTGCCGCAATCGGACACGTAATCTTTCAGCCGCGCCGCGTATTTCATATACTGTTCGAATATCGGCTCCGGATCAACGGGTGGCTGGCCGTACAGTTTTTCCAGCAGGGCGTTTTTCTGCGTCACCGCCGCCGTCAGCCTGGTCTTGAAATAATCCGGTTTGAAAAGGTCCAGCATCCTAAGGCCGGTCCTGGAGGCTTTGTCCGCGTATGCCGGGCCGATGCCCCGGCCGGTGGTGCCTATCTTGCCGGCGCCGGAGTTCTTTTCGGACGCCTGGTCCATTAGCTTGTGATAGGGCATTATTAAATGCGACCTGCCGGAAACCACCAGCGAGCCTTTCACGGTGAATCCTCGTTTCTCAAGCTCGTCTATTTCCAGCAGTAGGGCTTCCGGGTCTATAACCACCCCGGCTCCTATCACGCAGGTTTTTCCCTTGTGCAGGATGCCGGAGGGAATAAGGTGCAGAATATATTCCTCGGCCCCCACCACCACCGTGTGTCCGGCGTTGGCGCCCCCCTGGTAACGGGCGATAACGTCCATGCTTTCGGCCAGCATGTCCACAACCTTGCCTTTGCCTTCATCGCCCCATTGGGCGCCAACAACTACAGTAACGGGCATATCACTTCCTTCACTTAACTTTCCTGCGATGCAGGTAATTGGCCGGACGGCCCATCATGTCTTCGGCGTGGGCTTTTGTTTCCTTCCCGTCCGCCGTGTCTATAATCTTGACCATGTCAGGCGGCGTGTCCTTGTCGCCGCACACTATCACAGTCATTATCTTCATCCCGGCCGCTTCTTTTATTATTTCATGAATCGGCCTGGATATAAGCTCCTGGACTATCCTGAACCCATGCTCCCTCAACCGGGCCGCCAGAGCGTCCACTCCCACCGCGTCATTCAATTCCACCAGCGTGGCGTCCGCCGGGGCCCATCCGGCCGGTTCCCCGGCCCGGGTGAAATGATCCAGTATCCGGTCCACATCAATGGCGAACCCGGCTCCGGGAATGTCCGCGCCGTAGAGGGAAAGGAGTTTGTCGTACCGTCCGCCGGAAAGCACCCGTTTGCCGATGCCTTTAACGAAACCCTCGAACGTGACGCCGGTATAGTAGCCCATCCCCCTGGTTTCGCCAAGGTCTAGCGTAACCTTGGCCCCAAGCCCGCGTTTGACGAGGAGTTCTATTATCTTCGAAAGGTTAATCAGCGCCTCTTCCGAGCCTTTGTTTACGGCCTTGGCCTTCCCGGCAAGCTCCACCCCGCCAAACAGCGTTGGCGCCGCCAACAGGGCTTCTCTGGCGGGGCCGCTGGTTTTGTGGTTTTCCAGCGCCCGTTCCAGCCCGCGCATGTCTTTTTTCTTGAGGGCAAGTTTCACCTCGGCCCGGGCTGGTTCAGCCAGGCCAAGCTCGTCCACGATGGATTTTATATAACCGGCATGGCTTAGCGAAATGTGCCCGTCTGCCAACCCCAGCCTGGCAAGAGATTCCAGCGCCAGCGCCAGAATCTCCGCGTCGGCCTCCGGGGAAGATAACCCCACAAGCTCCGCCCCGGCCTGGTAAACCTCCATCCTGCCTCCGGCGCCGGGTATCTGCGACCGGTAAACAGTGGCCGCGTAACACAAACGCACCGGTTTGGGCCGGTTATAAAGCGATGTGGCCGCAAGCCTGGCTATCTGCGGGGTAACGTCGGAACGGAGCGCCAGCGGTTTTCCACCACCGGCGGGATCGGTGAAGGTGATGACCCGCTTCAGCGTTTCGGCGTCCAGCCCACGCGAAAGCACATGGAAAAACTCCATGGCTGGTGTTTCCACCCGCATGTATCCCCAGCTTTCCAGCAGGGAAAGTATTCTGCTTTCGATATGGCCTTTAAGCGTGGCTTCTTCGAAAAGAAGGGCTTTTACGCCCCTGGGAGCGTCTATCACAGCCTGACAAGCCTCACTTCCCGCACGTTTTCTATTTTCGAAAGCTGGGAAATAACCGCGGGTTCGGGGGCCGAATCCACAGTTACCACGGCCATGGCCAGCCCGCCCTGTTCCACCCGGGTAAGCTCGAACGAGGCGATGTTGACCCCGTTTTTCCCCAACGCCGTTGCCACGGCGCCTATAACGCCAGGTTTGTCGTTGTTGGTGAAAAGTATCATGTCGCCGCTCAAGTGCGCTTCCAGGTAAAAATCGTCCAGCTTTAACAGCATGGCCCTTCCGCCGGGGAACACCGCCCCCTCGATCCTTGTTTCACGGTTGCCGGTGGTAAGTTTCACCCCTACCACCGAGGTATAGCTACCCTCCGCCGCGCTGGATGTGGAAGACACAGTAACGCCCCGGCTCCGGGCCAGGTGGGAGGCGTTCACGAAATTAACGGTTTTCCCCACATGGGCCTCCAAAAGCCCTTTCACCACAGCCTGCGTGATGGCCTGGGTGGGCAGGGCCGCCGCGTCGCCCATGTACGTTATCTCCAGCTTGGTGGGCGCCCCTCCGGCCGCTTGGGCTATGAACAAACCCAGTTTCTCCCCCAGCTCAAGATATGGCCTCACCACGGGGATCTGCTCCGGGCTCAGCGATGGCACGTTCACAGCGTTGATTATCACCCCACGGCTGAAAAAATCCACAACCTGGTGGGCTATGCCCAACGCCACGCTTTCCTGGGCCTCCTTGGTGGATGCGCCAAGATGGGGCGTGGCCACAAGCTCGTCCATTTTTATGAAGTCCATGTCGTCCGGCGGTTCTTTCTCGAACACGTCCAGCGCCGCCCCGGCCACGATACCCTGCCGGATGGCCTCGGCCAAATCCTTCTCGTCCACTATGGAACCCCGGGCGCAGTTTATTATCCGCACCCCCTTTTTCATCTTGGCGAAGGCTTTGCTGTTCAACAATCCACGGGTTTCATCGTTGAGGATGGTGTGGATGGTTATAAAGTCCGCCCTGGAATACAACTCCTCCAGCCCCACGGTTTCCACCCCAAGCTTCTCGGCCGCCTCGGGGGAAATGTACGGGTCGAACCCTATCACTTTCATCTCCAGCCCGCGGGCACGTTTGGCCACCAGCGCCCCTATGCGGCCCAGCCCGATAATCCCAAGGGTCTTGCCGCAAAGCTCCACCCCCATGAAGGTTTTTTCCCACTTGCCGGATTTCATGGAGGCGCTGGCCTGCGGTATCTTGCGGGACAGCGCCATCATCATTGCTATGGCGTGCTCGGCGGTGGTCACGGCGTTGCCGCCAGGGGTGTTCATCACCACCACGCCCCGTTCGGAGGCGGCGGGAACATCCACGTTGTCCACCCCGATGCCTGCCCGGCCCACCACTTTTAGGTTGTCAGCGGCTTCTATAACCTCCCGCGTAACTTTGGAGCCGGAACGGATGACAAGGCCGTCGTAAGGGGCGATTACAGCGGCCAGTTCGGCGGGCTTGAGCCCGATCTTCACATCCACTTCAAACCCGGCGCTTTTGAGAATCGCAAGGCCGGCGTCGGAAAGCTTGTCGCTCACCAGTATCTTGATAGGGTCACTCATTGGGCTTTAACCGTCATTTTAGGAGTTTAATCAGCCGCCGTACCTGGCGTTCAGCACAGCCTGGGCCGCGGCCACTCCCGCTCCCATGGTTACGGGCTTGCCGGTTTTGGCCAGCGCCATCTCCAGAGCGCCCATGGCGATTACCATGTCGAACGAGTCGAAATAACCCAGATGGGCTATCCGCACGATCTTGCCCTTCAGCGAGTCCTGTCCCCCGGCGAAGGTTACGCCGTAATTGTCCCGCAGGTCTTTTATCAGCTTGCCGCCGTCCACCCCTTCCGGCAGATACACGCCGGTGGCCGAATTTGCCGGGGAGGCGGGCGCCAGCGGCCTTAAACCCAGCGCCGCCGTTCCCGCCCGGCATGCCCGGGCCAGCAGGTCGTGCCGCTTGTAGGTGTTCTCAAGACCCTCGTCGAACAGCATCTTCAACACCACACGCAGGCCGCATATCAAGGAGACAGCGGGAGTGTACGCGGTGGTGTGTTCCTTGTAGTTTTTCAACTCCCGGTTCAGGTCGAAATAATATTTGGGGAGTTTCGATGTTTTCGTCCTTTTCCAGGCCCGCTCCGAAAGGGCGATGAAAGCCAGCCCCGGCGGAAGCATCAACGCTTTTTGCGAGCCGGTTATCAGCACGTCTATGCCCCATCCATCCATGGGCATGTCCACCACGCCGACGGAGGTGATGCCGTCCACGATCAGAAGCGTGTCTTTCCCCTCGGTGAGTTTGGCCAGTTCCTTTATGGGATGGGCCGCCGTGGTTGATGTCTCCGACCCCTGGGTGAGCACCGCCGCAATCTTCGGGTTGCGCTCCAGCGCTTCGGCCACGGCATCCGGAGATACCCCCTCGCCCCATGGCACGTTGAGCCATTCCACGTTCAGCCCATACGCCTCGGATATCTTGCCCCAGCGCTCGCCGAATTTCCCGGCGTTCACCACCAGAACCGTGTCTCCCGGGGAGAACAGGTTCACAATGGCCGATTCCATCGCCCCCGTGCCGGAAGATGCCAGCATAAGCACATCCTGCCCGGTGCCGAATATCTCCTTTAAACCTGCGGCGCACTCGGCGAATATGGCCGAAAATTGCGGTGTGCGATGGTGCATAATGGGTTTTGCCATCTCCAGCAAGGCTTCTTCTGGCACTGGGGTGGGGCCGGGGGATATTAGGTACCGTTTCTTCATCTGGGAACTCTCCATTCGCAAAAGTGGAAGCTGTAAACCTGGATCATCCTTATTTTAAGCGGAAAGGGAAACCTTGGGGCTCCCCGCAAAAACGCGGCGCCCTAAAGCGCCGAACCGTAATTATATACGGCGACCCTAATCCTTTTCCACCACAACCGTGTCGGCCATTTTGTCATGGAACGACTGGCTTTTTTTGTCGAACAGGGCGTAGATAAACCCGATGTACAGGAAAGAGCTGATAAAATAGCCGATAGCCCGGATGAAGGCGCGAATATAATCTATATCCATTCCGTTGGTTCCAACGACCTTTATGCCCAACAGGTATTTGCCGGGGGTTTGGCCGCCGTTGGCCGTGGCCAGGGTGAAATAGCCGATGAATGCGACGGAGTTTAGGCCGTAAACCAGCCATACCAGCGAGAACAGCGCCTCGAATTCTCCCATATCACTCGTATCGCCCGCCAGTGTGCCCACCGAAACGATAACGGTGAATATGACGATTATGAAGTTATCCAGAAAATATGCCACGAACCGCCGGATAAACGAGGCGTAAAGGGCAGGGGGGGCTATGGAAGGAGAAGGACCCTCCAGAGGGGGAGGCAATGCGGGAGCGGCGGGCGGCGCCGGATTTTCCTCGCTTATATTTTCCACAAGGCCGACGGGGCTAAAGTTTCAGGCCCAGGTCGTCGTCGCCTATTTGCAGATCCAGATCGCCCAGGTCTATCTCTTCATCGCCACCTTTTTCACCGAACAGGTCTTTATCGTCCAGAGAGAGCTCTATGTCGGCGAAATCGTCTTCTTCAGGTTTTTTAGCGGTTTTGGCGGCGGCGCCTTCTATCTTGACGGTATCCTCATCGGCTTTGGCGTCTTTTATCTCGATATCGCCTATCCCCTCGATGTCCAGATCCAGGGAAATCCCTTCCTCCTCTTCGGCGGCGGACCCGCCTATGACTATTTCCCCAGGCTCTTCCACGGCGGCGGCTTTTTCTTCCAGGGCGGACAGGGTGATACCCCCTTCGTCCTCTTCATCAAAGCCTCTCATTACAATGCCGCCTTCTTCTTCCGGCTCACCCAAGGATATGGATCCGCCGGTCTCTTCTGCGGGGGTTTTTTCATCGCCCATGCCGATGTCCAGCTCATCCCCCAGGCTGAGGGTGAAGCCGCTGTCGGAGGCGATCTCGTCTATACCGGCGTCAAACTTGATTCCTATGTCTTCCGTTCCGCCGGTTTCGGAGAGGATCTCTTCGGTGGACTCGCCGAAATCAAGCTTAATGTCGTCGGCGGAAAACTCCGCTACGGCGGGCTCCTGCGCTGACGGGGCTGAAACATCTTCTATGAGGATGCCGTGATCCGCTTCCTCATGGAAAGAGAAACCGGCTGGAGCTGATGGCTCCGCGGAGGGCGCGGCCCCTTCCACAAAAGTGAGGACGCCCAGCGACACCGGCTCAAGGAACTCAATGCCATACTGTTGCTTATGGGAGGATAAATCCTTAGAGCATTTTTTGCAGGTGTCCAAAAACTCGAAACTGACGTAACTGCAATACGGGCATCTCATTTGGAAACTTCCCCCAAGCCGGATAATTTAAAGATAATTATCGTATAAATAACACAAAAAGTCAACAGGATTGAATTATTTACTTCATCCTATTTCTAAGTTTACACAAAATTTCTATGCCTGAAAAGTCTTCGCTAACCTCTCCAGCCCCTCTTCCGTGTTTACTAATGGGGTGTAGCCTAACTCTTCCCTGGCCTTTGTTATATTAAAGTAGTGGGGCATGGCCAGTTGTTGCGCAAGAAACCGGGTCATGGGCGGCTCGTCGTTTCGTCCCAAAACGCCATAGATAAATTCCAGCGCCCCGCCGATTGTGTACGCCACCGGGTACGGGATATGTTTGGTCACCGGTTTCCCTCCCAGTTTTTCCAGGATGCGGTTTACGAACTCCCAGCAGTTCACCGGCTCCCCCTGGCTTATGAAATAGGCGGAACCCGCCACTTTGGAGCCTGTTTCCAGCCGCTGGGCCGCCAATAGATGGGCATCCGCCGCGTTCTCCACATATACGGTGTCTATAAGGTTTGCGCCATCGCCCACTATCCGTAGCCGTCCGGCCTTGGCGCGGGCCAGCAGGCGGGGGATTAAATTCGTGTCCCGGGGGCCCCATACCAGATGTGGCCTGAGGGAGCATGTTAAAAGTCCGGGGCCGTTGGCCTCTAAAACCTCCCGCTCCGCTATGGCCTTGGTCATGGGGTAGAAGGCTGTGTGTTTGGCAGGGTATGGGTATGTCTCGTCTATTCCTTCGTGGGGTTTGCCGTCGAACACCACCGAAGGCGAACTGGTGAATACCAGTTTCCGCGCGCCCTGGGCCCTGCAGGCGTTGATAACGTTCCGCGTGCCCACCACGTTTGTCTGGTGAAACTCCCGGTGATTCCCGCCGATACCAACCTTGGCCGCCACATGGAAAACCGTGTCCACCCCAGCCGTGGCTTTCATCACCTCATCGCTTTCGCCCACGTCGCCGCAGAACGTCTTCACCCCCATGGCGATAAGCTCCGGCTGAGGGTTTCGCGACAGGGTTTGAACATCGGCCCCAGCCGCTAAAAGCTTTTCTACGATATACCGCCCCAAAAAGCCGCCTCCGCCGGTTACCAGCGCTTTCATGGCGCCGCCTTGTAGAAACCGGAAGCGGGCAGGGACTCGGCCCAGTCTTTAAGATTTTCGCGGAATATCTTGGCGTTGTGCCGGGCATCGGTAGGAAATTCATTATGGAACACGATTAACTTGATGGGAGCGCTGATCGGGTTTTTGGCTCCCAATTCAAAAAGCTCCGAGGCGATTTTCCCTTTATCCGCATCGCAGGATGAGCGGTTCAACTCCACCACTATCACGGGCATCTGCTCAGGCGCCTGCCCGATGCCAATGAGCGCGGACCGGAACACCTGCGGATGCTGGTTGAACACCGCCTCGCAGGGGATGGTGAACAAAGGGCCATTATTTGTGACCACCCGGTGGCTTTTCCTGCCGCAGAACCATATCCTGCCTTTTTCATCCTTGTATCCGGCGTCCCCCATACGGTGCCACACCGCGCCGGTTTTTTTATCATATATCTTCGCCAGCCGGGTGTTTTCGGGCAGTCCGTAATATTGCCTGGTCACCACTGGCCCTGTGGCGGCGATTTCGCCAATCCGGCCTGGGGCAAGGCAAAGGGTTTCATCCCAATTATCAATCACCCCGTCATTGATCCCGATTATCTCCACCCGGATCTCCGGCAACGGTTTTCCCACGCATACCCCATGTCCCTGTTTGGTGGATTCCGAGGTTTCGCTCAAAACTTCCTCACCGGTGATGTCGGCTATCGGAAGACATTCGGTTGCGCCGAAGGGTGTGTGCGTGGCCGCGCCCGGGGATAGGACCCCATGCCGTAGCAGACGGTGGTGGATGGAGTCCCTCACCGGCGCTCCGGCCATGAGCGCTTTTTTTAACGTGGGCAGTTTCACGCCGTTATCCACGCAATAGGCGCTCACCTTTCGCCATATGGCAGGGGAGCCGAAAGTGAAAGTGACTTTCTGGCTGTTGATTGCCTCCACCACTTCCGCCGGGTCGGCGGAAACCGGGCGTGTGGGATCTATTCTCGGGATCACCACCCTCATGCCCATGGACACCGAGAAGAGGGCGAAAAGCGGGAACGCCGGCAGGTCCACATCGTTCCCGGTTATCCCGTACTGTCTTTGTATCAGCCGCACCTGCGCGCCGAAAATGCCATGCTCATAAACCACCCCTTTCGGGGCGCCGGTGGAGCCGGAGGTGAACAGGATGGCGGCGGTGTCTTCTTCCCTTGTGGGGGCCGTTGTGAATGGTTCGGCGCCCTCTTTTCTAACCTTTTTCCACGAATGGCCGCCCCAGAAAAGCCTGGGCCCCACCGTGATGAATTTATCAACGGTCCTAAAGTAACCAGGATAAAGAATCCTGCCTATGTGGGCCTTGGGAATACCGATAAGGGCCGAGGCTTCAGCCTGCCGGACGCAGTTTAAAAAATTCTGTTTCCCCACGCCGGGATCAATCATCACCGGCACGGCGCCGGTCTTGAAAAGGGCGAACGCCAACGCCATAAAATCGAATCCCGGTTTTACGAATAGCAGGGTTCGCGCCCCGTCTTTTATCCCCAATTCCCGAAGACCCCTGGCGTACCTGTCGCACTCATCGTTCAACTGGCGGAAAGTGTGGTGTTGGTATCGGGTGCTGGCGCCATGCCCGCTTATGGGGACAGACACGGCTACCCTGCCGGCGTATTTACCCGAGGCGGTGGTGAGCAGATCGCCAACGTTGAAAAGACCGCTCATTGGGTTCTTTCAAGGAACGCCTTTATGAAGGGGATTATCTCCTCGTGGGCGTCTTCCAGCGCCAGATGCCCGGCGTTGGTTAGCATGTGCGCCTCCACGTTTTTCAGCCTTTTGAGCCATTCTTTTAGAAACCCCTCGTGGAAGCAGAAATCCTTCATGCCCCAAAGGGCCAGGGAAGGGGTGTTCTCGAAAATCTTCAGGTTATCGCCTATGTTCTCCACCAGCCTGTAAGTAGGGTGGGCGGGCGACATGGGAATGTCCTGCACGAACCGGGCAATGGCTATCCTGTTCTCCGGGCTGTCGTATGGGCCCAGGTAGCCCTGTTTTACCGTGTGGGTAAGCCTCTCCGGTTTGTTGGTGGCCATTTTAAGGTTTATGGCCCCACCGGCGAATGCGTTGAGTTTCCTTACAAGAAACTCCCCCACATAGGGCCACGCGCAAACTTTTATCCTCATAGGCACGTCGGTTGAGGGGAAAGCGGCGGTGTTGAAAATGATGATGGATTTAACCATCTCCGGATTCCTGATGGCGTGGCCAAAACCTATGGCCCCGCCCCAGTCATGCACCGCCAGCGTGAACCGTTCCAGCTTTAGTTTGGCAACAAGCGCCGACAGGTTGCCTATATGCGTTTTAAGGGTGTAATCGTAATCCTGCGGTTTGTCCGAAAGGCCGCAACCCATATGGTCCGGGGCTATCACCCGGAACTCCCCCCGCAAGGCCAGCGCCAGTTTCCGGTAATAGAACGACCATGTGGGGTTGCCATGCAGGGCCAGTATTACCGGCGCCTCCTCCGGCCCCTCGTCCAGATAACTTAGCTGATGGCCGTTTATGTCTATTCTTTTGGGGGTGAACGGGTATTCGTCCCTTATGTCGGCCAGATCAATCCCCATGGCCGCTCCTCACCATTCCAGCCCCAGCATTACGCTGTTGAGCCCGCTTCCTATGCCCATCAACACAGCCCTATCCCCTTTCTTGAACGCTTCTTGCTCCAGCCCCATGCCAAAGGTTATGGGCAGGGAAACCGACCCCACGTTCCCCAAAAACTCCAGAGTGGCGAAATCTTTGGCCATGTCCACCCCGATGGATTGATACAACAGGCGCCGGTGGGCCACTCCCACCTGATGGGTGAAACAGCGGCTTATGGTTTCCGGGTTCCAGCCGGTATGGCTGATGAAATCTTTCCACGTATCGGCGGCCAGTTTGCAACCCGCTTTCAAAAGCTCTTCCGAATCGGTTTGCATCAGCGGCGTGGCGTTGGAACTGAAGCCCAGGTCCATATCGCTGGTGCACAGGTTGTTGCTGGAAGTGTCCGCCCGGGCCACGCCCCCAATAAGCTTGAGGCCGGTTTTGGATATTTTGCGGGAGGCCAGCGTTACGGCCACTGCTCCGGAGCCTATGGTGAGCGAGGCGAAAGCCAGTTTCACGCTTTGCCGGGTAACGTTAGGGTCGGACAACAGCGAGTTTATGGTGCTTTCCACCAGCGTTTCACCCATCTCCCCCGCCATCACTATTCCCGCCTCGATATGGCCAAGCTCAATCATCGCGGCCAGTGTAATTATTCCGTTCAATACTCCAAGGCAAGCGTTGGATATGTCGAACACCATGCAGTCGGGGCGCAACCCCAGGCTGTTGTGCTCAAAACTGGCGGTGGCAGGCTCCAGGTAATCCCTGCAAACCGCGCAATGGAACAGCGCGCCGAATTTTTCCAGCGGTATTCCCGACGCGGCCACGGCTTGTTTGCCCGCCTCCTGGGCCACGGCGCTGGGCCGCGTGCCGGGGTTCCAGAACCTGCGTTCCCGGATGCCGGACATAAGCTCCAGCCTTCCATGGGGCAGTTTGAGACGGTCGTAAAGAGGCGCCAGGCGTTCCTCTATCATGGCTGAGGTAACCACGTTGGGCGGAAGAATATACCCAACCGATTCAATACAGACGTTTTCGAACTTCATTACGTTGGCGTTGGCTCAAAATAAAACAGTTTCGGGTTTGGGTGGTGTCCCAGTTTGAATCTCAAATAACAGACAGATCCTTCACTTCGCTTGCGCTTCGCCCAGGATGACAATGTTATCAACGGCTTTTATATTGTCATTCTGGGCGTAAGTGAAGAATCTCCCCTGTACTTTCAAACTGAGACACTACCCGGGTTTGAAAACCCTTGATACAAACGTTACATTCTATATGTTGAGGCCGCCAATTGCAAAAATCCTGTGGTAGGCGTATATTTTAATAAAGAGTATGAATTATTCACTTATACTCTTTACTCACTCCGGCGGAAAAGGTGATCATGAATGCCAACCTGACTAAATCCTGAAAAAACAATGGATAATCTTGGAGGCACAAACCAAATTGAAGCGTCCAATCCGCATCGCCTAGAAGAAAAGGCGCCAGGTGAATTTTATTCCCATCGCTTCTCTCCAAAATTACTTCTCATTGTATCCGTGTTGGCTATATTCGCCGCGGAATACATGGGAATGTTGGTTTTGGAGATGTTTCAAGATATGCATTATTTGGCCAAAGCGGGCCTGGACGCTTTGTTCATATCATGTACCGCGTTGCCTCTCATCTACTTATTGTTTTACCGCCGTATTCTCCGGCACATGGAGGATATGCGTAAGGCGGCCATGGATTTGAAGCGTGACGATGATTGGCATAAATCAATATTGAACACCACCAACGACGGTTTCCTGGCTTTTGACGATAAACTGCGGTTTCTGGAGGTTAACGCCGCATACTGCAAAATGACCGGGTATGGTCACGATGAACTGCTGAAAATGTCGGTGCTTGACGTTGAAGCCGATCACAATCCCGATAAAATGACCATCCAAAAGGAAAAAATAGACAAGACCGGCTTCACGCGCTTTGAGACCCGCCACAGGCGGAAGGATGGAAGCCTTGTGGATGTTGATCTAAGCGTCTCATATCTCCCCCAATATGAAGGCGGGCGGTTCATATGCTTTCTCCGCGACATCACAGAAGCGAAGCTGGCGCGGACCAGGTTGCGGGAAAGCGAGGAAAAATTCAGGATAATCAGCGAATCCGCCAACGACGCCTTGATCATGGTGAATCAACGGTGGGAGGTGTCTTATTGGAACCGCGCCGCCGAGCGGATATTCGGCTGGCCGGCCGGGGAGGTTGTCGGGGCGCAATTATTTGGTCTGCTCCTTCCATCGGCGAACCGCGCCGACGATAACCGGGTCTCCGGCCTTTTCAGCCAGACGGGCGAGGGGCCCCAATACGGAAAAACCGTGGAATTGGCCGTTTCCAGACGCGATGGGATGGTTTTTCCGGCGGAATTTTCGTGGTCCATACTTAGAGCTGGCGACGGATGGAACGCCATTGGAGTGGTAAGAGACGTGTCGGAGCGTAAGAAGAAAATGGAGGAACTTATGCTCCAGTCCGAAAAAATGGCGATTATCGGGCAAGTGGCGGCGGGGGTAGCCCATGAGATCAACAACCCGCTTGGTTTTGTTTATTCAAACCAGGCATGGATTGAAAGAAACTGTGTCGCCGCTTTCGACTTGATGGGCGAAGAGGGGGGCGTTATCACTCCCGAGATCAAAACCCGGATTCTGCGGTTGAAAGAAAGCTTGCGCGAAGTGATGGCCGAATCGGCGGAAGGGCTAAAAAGGATCATGAAAATCGTGCAGGACTTAAAAACATTTTCCCATCCATCGGGCGAAATGTGGGAGCTTTCCGACATCATAACGATAGTGAACAGCGCCCTGAACATGATGCGCCACGAGATAAAATACAGGGCCGATATCAATTGTGAATATGGCCCGGCGCGGATGGTGGAATGCGTTCCGGCGCAACTGGGGCAGGTTTTCATGAATATTTTGTTAAACGCGGCCCAGGCCATGGATGCGCGTGGCGTCATAACCATAAGGACCAGCGCGGAAAATGGCGGCGTTGTGGTGGAAATCAGGGATACCGGTAAAGGAATCCAGCCCGAACATTTGAACCGGATATTCGATCCGTTTTTCACCATCAAGCCCGCAGGTGTGGGTACAGGATTGGGTCTTGCCCTGTCGCGCGAAATCATAAACAGACATCATGGGACAATATCCGCCGAAAGCGAATTCGGTCACGGGGCTGTTTTCCGTGTATGGCTTCCTGTTGCCCAGCCCCATCCGGAGCCGGTGGTATTTTGACGGTCTTCCAGAATTAACCCGGGCCGTCACATAATGCCTGACCCGCCCGCCTGGAAAAAGCCGATATGTATTCAAACAAAACCCTGTGGCAAGCCCGGCCCGGTGCTATAATTTCCGCTTTAACTGATACATTGCGCTGGAAACAATGGGAAATACCGCTGAAAACGACATACAAAACATCCGGGACGAATTTATAAGCTCGCTTACGGCCGCCGAGGGGCTGGCCGGGGTGGAAAGCGTCCGCGTCAAATACCTGGGCAAAAAGGGGACAATAACCAACATCTTAAAATCCCTGGGGGGCCTTTCGCCGGAGGAGCGCAAGGCGGCGGGCGCTCTGGCCAACAAGCTTAAAGCCGAAGCCGAAAGCCTTGTGGCCGAAAGGGAAGAGCGTTTTAAAAAAGAAGAGCGCGCCCGCAAGCTGAAAGAAGAACAGCTGGACATCAGCCTGCCTGGCGCCTACTACCGCGCGGGCAGTTCCCACCCCATTCCGGCCACCCTTATCGAAATATGCGAGGTGTTCACAGCCATAGGTTTCACCGTGGCCGAGGGGCCGGAGATAGACACCGAAGAGAACAACTTCGACATGCTCAATTTCAAGAAAGACCATCCCGCCCGCGACATGCAGGACACTTTCTACATAAGCGAGGGTATCCTTTTACGCGCCCACACCTCCACGGTGCAGATACGCACCATGCTAAAACAGAAACCGCCCATCGCCATAGTGGCGCCGGGGCGGGTGTACAGGCGCGATTCGGACCAGACCCATTCCCCCATGTTCCACCAGATTGAAGGGCTGTTCGTTGACACAAACGTGACCTTCAGGGACTTGAAGGGGATACTGAAAATCTTCCTGGAATCCACGTTCCGCAAGGGCATTCCCATACGGTTCAGGCCCAGTTTCTTTCCGTTCACCGAGCCTTCCGCCGAGGTGGACATAGGTTGCACAGTGTGTAACGGCTCCGGATGCAGGATGTGCAAGAACACCGGCTGGCTGGAGATAATGGGTTGCGGCATGGTGGACCCAAACGTGTTCGAGGCGGTGGGGGTGGACCCGAAGGTTTACTCCGGTTGCGCTTTCGGGATGGGCGTGGAGCGCATAGCCATGCTCAAATACAGGTTGTCGGACATCCGCAAATTCTACGAGAACGACATGCGGTTCAACCGGCAGTTCACGGGTTTGCGGTAAGGTTTTTAACGGGGCGCGGTTACCGGCCCAGGAACGCCCCAAGCCGTCTTACGCCTTCTTTAATGTTCTCTTCGCTGGTGGCGTAGCTAAGGCGGATGTATCCCTCGCCGGACGGGCCGAAATCCACCCCCGGCGCCACGGCCACCTTGGCTTTCGCCAGCGCCTCCATGGCGAACGAAAGCGAGTCGCCGGAGAATCCTGAAACGTCCACAAAAACGTAGAACGCCCCTTTGGGCCGGATGGCTATTTTCAATCCAATCCGCTCCAGCCCATCAATCATCAAGAGCCTTCTGCGGTTGAACACCGTCCGCATCTCTTCCACATGGCTGGCGCATTCCGTGATAGCCGAAAGGGCCGCCCACTGGGCCACCGACGAGGCGGAAATATACAGGTTTTGCTGGAGTTTTTGCATGGGCCGGACCAGGTTTCCGGGCGTTATGGCGTATCCCAGCCTCCAGCCGGTCATGGCGTACCGTTTGGAGAACCCGTTTATCACGATATTGTCGCCGGGCAGTTCAAGGATAGAGGTTGGTTTATCCTCGTAATGCAGGCCGTGATAAATCTCGTCGGACACTATGCTAACGCCAAGACTTGCCAGGCGCTCCATGGCATGCCTGCCCATCATGGAGCCGGATGGGTTCGATGGGGAGTTTATTATGATGGCTTTTGTCTTTAGGGAAAGCTTTCTTTTCACGCTCTCCATGGTTAATTGAAAACCCTCGCTCTCCCGCGCTTGCGCATACACCGGTGTTCCACCAAGGAACCTTATGAAGTTCGGGTAGCACGAGTAACACGGATCGGCGATTATCACCTCGTCGCCAGTATCAATAAGCGACGCCAGGGCCATGAACAGGGCGTTGGATGACCCGGCGGTTACGATTATCCGTTCCGGATTTACTTCCACCCCATAATCTTTCGTGAAGCTTGCGGATATGGCCTCCCGCAGTTCCGGCAGGCCCAGGCTTGGGGTGTATTTTATGTGCCCACCCTCAATGGCGGCGATGGCGGCTTTCCGCGCGGGCTCCGGCGTGTCGAAATCCGGCTCGCCTATCTCCAGGTGGATTATGTTTTCCCCGGCCCGTTCCATTCGCCGGGCTTCCTCCAGCACGTCCATTACGATGAACTGGGTGATTTTGGATACCCGTCCGGAAGGCTCGCGCGGCATGGTCACGCCTTGCTGAAATGGTAAAGCGCCGCGCTCACCGCGCAAAGCCCGGCGGTTTCGGTCCGCAAAACAGTTCCGCCCAGCGAGGCGGTAACAAACCCCCGGGCCGTAAGCCTTCGCGCTTCATCGGCGCTCAAACCCCCTTCAGGCCCCACCACCAGTATCAACGAACGGCCTTCGCCGCTATCGGCCAGCGCGGACTTTAAGGAGGCGGTTTCTTCCTCCCATAGCGTAATGGAAATGTCCGCCAAAGGTATCTCATCTATGGTGGAGACATCGGCCACCATGGCCGGTTTATGGGCCCGGCACTGTTGCGCCGCGGCCTTGGCGATAGCCCTCCAGCGCTCAACCTTTTGTTTCATGCCCGCCTCGTCCGGCCTGGCCACGCACCGTTCCGTAATGACAGGTATTATCTTCTCCACCCCCAACTCACAGTTCATTCGGATGATATCGTCCATCTTCCTGCCCTTGGGAAGCGCCTGGGCCAGGGTTATAGAAGGGGCGGTGGAGGCTTTCGAATGACTCTCGCCGATAACTTGCGCTTCCACCAGGTCGCGCTCGATACGGCTTATTTCGCAGGACAGTTTCGGGCCTTCGCCGGTGGATACGGTAATGATGTCCCCCGGCGCCATGCGTAACACGGCGCATATGTGGCGGGCGTCCGGCCCCTGGATGGTAACGGTGTCCCCCGTCACGGCGCCGGGCTCCACGATGAACAGCCTCAAGAGAGCGCCTCGCTAATGGTGTTCATCGTGCGGCGGGGATGGCGCAAATCATTTCACCCCGGAGCCGTCCACCGCCATGTGGCCGGTCTTTATGGAACACAGCGACGCGCACATGGTGCAAACTTCCTGGTCGTCCGGGTTTGTTTCGGCCCGGCGTTCCCTGGCCTTTTGCGGGTCCATGGCCAGGTTGAACTGGGCCTCCCAGTCCAACGCTTTTCTGGCGCGGGCCATGTTGTCGTCCCAATCCCTGGCGCCCTTGATACCCTTAGCGATGTCCGCCGCGTGGGCGGCTATGCGGGTGGCGATGACCCCGTCGCGCACGTCTTGCGGCGTGGGCAGGCGCAGATGCTCCGCCGGGGTGACGTAACACAGGAAATCCGCCCCGGACGAGGCGGCGATGGCCCCGCCGATGGCGGCGGTGATGTGATCGTAACCCGGAGCCACGTCTGTCACCAGCGGGCCTAATACATAGAACGGGGCGTTGTTGCACAGCCTCTTCTGCAACTGCATGTTGGCGGCTATCTGGTTCAACGGCATGTGGCCGGGGCCTTCTATCATCACCTGCACGCCAGCTTTTCGCGCCCGTTGGGCCAGTTCGCCCAGCACTATGGTCTCCTGCACCTGGGCGCGGTCCGTGGCGTCCGCCAGGCATCCGGGGCGAAGCCCGTCGCCAAGGCTCAATGTCATGTCATATTCCCGGGCTATCTCCAGCAAACGGTCATACTGGGCGTACAGCGGGTTCTCGGCGTCGTGGTAATCAATCCATTTGGCGTGTATGGCTCCGCCCCGGCTCACTATGTCCAGCAGGCGCCCCTCTTCTTTCATCCTTCGCACGGACTCACGGGTGATGCCGCAATGGATGGTTATAAAATCCACCCCGTCCCTGCCGTGGTCCTCTATGGCGCGGAACATGTCCTCCGCCGTCAGGTCCAGCAGGTGTTTCCCTTCGGCCACATTCTCGGCGGCGCATTGGTATATGGGCACCGTGCCGATGGGAACAGGGCATTGGGCCATCACGGTTTTCCTTATTAACGGTATGTCGCCGCCCGTGGAAAGGTCCATTATGGTGTCGGCCCCGGCGGATATGGACACGCGCATCTTCTCCAGCTCGTTCTCCATGTCCGTGTCGTACCCGGAGGAGCCGATGTTGGCGTTGACCTTGGTTTTCAGCCCCGCGCCGATGGCCAGACCTTCGATGTCATGCCGGTTGTTCTTGGTGATGACGATGGAGCCGTTCAATATGCCGTCGCGGATGAACTCCGGCGAGACGTTCTCGCTACCGGCAAGGGTCTTCATGGCGCCGGTGATCTTGCCCTCGCGGGCGGCCAATAGCTGTGTAGTCATGATGTTACATCCCGTGTTTCAGGCGAATTCCAATAATAAGGCGCGCGGGCGCGGATATGCTGATGAGGGGGATGGCGATGGCGTCCATTTGCGCATCCCTCCGCCGGCATTACCCGGATCAGGTTGTAAGGGTTGCTTCTCAGCCTGTGTCAAGAAAGGCGCCCCTTGCGCGTTAACAATAGATTTAAAGATAGCGCAGGGGGCGAATGGAAGTCAAATATGGCGGATTGAGGATTTGATGCCCTAAAACTCGCTCAACACCCTCTTGGAGGCGGAACGGATAACTCCGCGCCATTGCTGGTAAACCTCGCGGAACACGTTCTCGTCCACCACGGTCACCATCAGCCCGGCCCGGTCGCCGCCGGTAAAGGGCCTTACGCCCACCCGGTAATGACCCTGCACGTTTTTGTAGAAGATCATTTGCCGGTCGTAATCCTTGCCGTCATACATGCCGTATTTTGAGATGTACTGGTCGGTCATGGACTCTGGCGTAAGCAGACCCGACGGGTCGCACACCACATATTCGTAAGAGTACAGTTTGCCGGTCGCGGCTGGTTTGGTTTCAGCGGCGGTGGTGACTGCCGCAACCGGGCCCGACAAAAACAAAAGCCTCGGCGCGGAGCCGCATCCCTGTTCCGGGGATGTCACCGTCATCACCGGTATTTTAGCGGCTATGCGTTCGGATATCTTGATGTCTTCCGGAGCCGGGGCCCACACACTTAGTTTGTCCGCGTCCTTGGTGAACTTGAGCCAGTTGGTTTGCCCCGAGTCTTTCAAGGCCGGGGCCGTTTCCAAAAACAGGGGCGCGCCGGGGGTGAACGGGCCGAAATCCACCCGGTTCTGCCGGATCTTCACCGGCTTGTCGGCGGCCATGGCCGTGGTGGCTATAACCATAAAAAATATCGCAACCAGCATTATCACTCGTTTCATCGCGCTACCCTCATGTTTACGGGGTGGAACAGGCTCTTGTCATTCACCGCCAGGCTATACCTGGGGAACTCGGTGGAGTCTCCCCTCAAAGGAAAACGGTACAGCGCCGCCGAACCGGGCACATGGCTCCCCAGCGAAACTTTCATACCCTGGATGTGGGGATTGTTCGAAAGGTACACGCCGGGAACCGATGGGGAACCGTGGCCGTAAACCCAGCCGTAAAGGCTCTCTATATCAGTCTTCCACCGGTTTTCCACCAGGAAATATACGAATCCCGCGTCCCGGTCTATATAAACCGGATCCAATGGCCTGGCGTTGCTGGCCATGGCGGGGCCAAAGGCAATAATTGCCCAAACAGCCAGCGTGAAAGGCAGAATTTTCATGTTATACGCCCTGGTTTACCTTTTTTCCCTTCTGGTGATGGATAAAAGCAAGCGCCGGGCCAAAATGCGGTTTGCTTGATTTGGCTGTTGAAATATACTAACCCCATCCCCGGCGCCGGGGACAATAACAGTTCGCGTTCGAGGTTTGGGAAATGTCCGATTTTTATGACTTTAAGGGTATAGAGGCCAAGTGGCGCTCAATTTGGGAAAAGAATAAGACTTTCGCGGTGGAGCGGGATCCCGCAAAGCCCAAATACTACCTTCTGGAGATGTTCCCATACCCCTCCGGCAAAATACACATGGGGCATGTGCGAAACTACACAATCGGCGACGCCATCGCCCGCAGGAAAACCATGATGGGGTTCAACGTGTTGCATCCCATAGGGTGGGACAGTTTCGGCATGCCCGCCGAAAACGCCGCCATCGCCCACAAGTCCCATCCATCCCCGTGGACTGTGTCCAACATAGACAGGATGCGGGAACAGTTCAAATCCCTCGGCCTCTCATACGACTGGGATAGGGAGCTGGCCACCTCACACCCAGGTTATTACAAATGGACCCAATGGATATTCGCCCGCATGTTCGACGAGGGGCTGGCTTACCGGAAGAATTCCTTCGTCAACTGGTGCGAAAGCTGTCACACCGTGCTGGCCAACGAGCAGGTGATAAACGGCCAGTGCTGGCGGTGCGACTCGGTGGTGGTCCAGCAGGAGCGGGAAGGATGGTTCCTTAAAATCACCCAATACGCCGAGGCCCTGCTCAACGCCTTGGAAGAATTGAAAGACAACTGGCCCGAGAGGGTGTTGACCATGCAAAGGAACTGGATTGGCCGGAGCGTGGGGGCGGAAGTGGATTTTCCCATAGAAGGGGGCGGAGCCCTCAGGGTTTTCACCACGCGGCCCGACACGCTTTATGGCGCCACGTTCATATGTCTGGCCCCGGAGCATCCGTTAAGCCGCCAACTGGCCGCCGGTACGGAGCTGGAAGGCGAAGTGGATGAGTTTATCCAAAGCGTCATCAACCAGGACAAAATAGAGCGTTCCGCCGAAGGAGCCGAGAAGAAAGGGGTGTTCACCGGCCGTTACGCCAGGAACCCGTTGAACGGCGAACTTGTGCCCATCTGGATAGCCAACTTCGTTCTTATCGAGTACGGCCACGGAGCCATTATGAGCGTTCCGGCCCACGACCAGCGGGACTTCGATTTCGCCGTGAAGTACGACCTGCCTATCCGCATCGTCATCCTCCCGGAAGGCAAAGGCGCGGACGAGGCGGGCGAGATGGACGCCGAATCCATGGCCGAAGCCTATGATGGCGATGGATTGATGGCCAATTCCGGTCCGTTCACCGGCTTGCGCAACCGGGAGCAGGGGATTGAAAAGGTCATCGAACACCTGGAGGCGAAAAACATCGGCAAGAAATCGGTGAACTACCGCCTCCGCGACTGGGGCGTTAGCAGACAAAGGTACTGGGGCGCGCCTATCCCGGTGGTGTCTTGCCCCAAATGCGGGCCCGTGCGTGTGCCCGATGAACAATTGCCGGTGATATTGCCCACCGATGTGGAGTTTCCGGAGGATGGCAAATCGCCGATAGCCTCCCTCGACAGGTTCATTAATACCACCTGCCCCAAATGCGGTGGCTCCGCCCGGCGGGAGACCGACACTATGGACACGTTCATGTGCTCCTCCTGGTATTTCACCCGCTACACCTCCCCACGGCTTACAACCGCCATGGTGGAAAAAGATAATGCAAACTATTGGCTTCCGGTGGACCAGTATGTGGGCGGCATCGAACATGCCGTTTTGCACCTCCTGTACGCCCGGTTCTTTATGAAGTTCCTTAAAGACATCGGCGTAGTGCCCGTGGGGGAGCCGTTCCAGCGGCTTCTCACCCAGGGGATGGTGATTAAAGACGGGGCCAAAATGAGCAAGTCCAAAGGAAATGTGGTGGATCCGGACGATCTGATCAACCGGTTCGGGGCGGACGCCACGCGGCTTTTCATCCTCTTCGCCGCCCCGCCGGAGCGCGACCTGGAATGGGACGACGCGGGTATAGAAGGCGCCTCGCGGTTCATGAACCGTGTATTCAGGATCGTCAGTTCCAACGCGGAGGTTGTAAGCACCGCTGGCTCGGCTTCTGATGGGCTGGACGGGCTGGAAAGGGAAACCGCCTCCCTGCGCCGCATGACGCATAAGACCATCGCCCGGGTGAATAACGATTTCGAGCGGTTTCAGTTCAACACCTCCATCGCGGCAATCATGGAGTTCGTCAACGCCCTTTCGGCGTTCAATCTGAAAGAGGGTGACGTTCAGGGGGCCGCTATTCTGAGGGAGGCCATTTTAACTCTCATAACTCTTCTCCAGCCTATCACCCCCCATCTCTCCAGCGAGCTTTGGGAAACTGTTGGTGGGGAAGGGGAGATAAACAGGACCTCCTGGCCCATCGCTGACGAAGCCTGCATGAAAGAGGATGAGATAACCGTAGTGGTGCAGGTAAACGGTAAACTTAGGGGTAAAATAACCTTGCCCGCCGGGGCTAGCGACGAGTTAGCGCAAAACACCGCCCTGGCGGATCCTAAGGTTAAAGCATCGCTGGAGGGCAAGCCTGTGAAAAAGGTGATTGTGGTGTCAGGACGGCTGGTGAACATAGTTATATAAGCCTATGCCGATAGCGCCATAAGCATAGTTTAAGCCTATCGGCATGGGCATCTCGTGGGCGATATGGGTATTCCTTTCAGGAATCCGGAATTACTAAAAGATTGGCTGGATTCCTCTTCCCTCCGCCTTATCCCGCTGGAAGTGTGAACCTGAAAACGCTTCCGGCGCCGGGCGAGGATTCGGCGCTTATTTTTCCTCCAAGGTTTTCCACTATTTTCTTGCACACGGCCAGCCCAATGCCGGAACCGGAGAACTCCGCTCTGGAATGGTTGCGGGCGAACATGCCGAATATTTTTTCCTGAAACTGGGGCTCGAAACCAATCCCGTTGTCTTTCACGGAAAATTCCCAGAACGCGCCCTCGGGAACCGCGGAGACGCTTATGCGTGGCGTTTGACATTTCGGCTGGAACTTTATGGCGTTTGCAAGAAGATTCTGGAAAACGCCGGTAAGCTGGCTTTCTACAGCAATAACGGCAGGCATAGCTGATTTCTCGATCACGGCTCCCGATTCCTGAATAGCCGCCGCCAGCGCCAGGATCGCGTCATCAACGCAAATGCCGGCATTCACCGTTTCCGGGCTGTTTTCACTTACTGTTACGCGGGAGTAGGCGAGGAGCCCTTCAATGAACGAGGACATCCTCCTTGCCCCATCCACGGCGTGATTGATATAAATGTTAGCGTCCTGCCCCAGATTTCCGCTGTATTCCTTTCTCAGCAGTTGCAGGAAACTTATGACTGTGCGTAACGGCTCCTGAAGATCATGAGACGCTACAAAGGCGAACTTCTCCAGCTCCTCATTGGATCTTGCCAATTCCCCAGCCAAAAGGCTGACCCTCTCTTCGGCTTTCTTCCGTTCAGTGACATCCATTCCCATGGTCAGCGCGGCGCGCCTTCCATCGGCCAGGCGGGGCAACTGGGCGCTGTGCATTAGCCAAATAAGTGTTTCTCCTTTTGCTGTGGTTATACGGCGCTCACCTTCCTCCCGGATTCCGGAAAGGCTGTAACTCTCGTCCAGTTCGCGTTTCATGGCGCTACCCGAATCGCCGAAGGCTTTTTGCGCCCAAAGGCCAGTTGTGCGGATTTCGGCTCGGGAATAGCCGGTTAACCCGGTCCACGAATTGCTTATGAGTAGAATCTCGCCCCCCTCCGCGTGCATCATGGCTGGATGTGGAGAGTTTATGATAGCTTCCCGGAACCTGGTTTCACTGTTGCGGAGGTATTCGTTGGCGTTGACAAGCTCCTTTGTGCGCTCACGCACCATGTCTTCCATTCGCGCATACGCCCTGCGCAACCTCCATCCGCCAAAGGCCAGGGAAGCGAAAACCGCCGCCACCAACAGGGCACCCATGGCATAAAACAGGCGCGGATCCACTCCATGAGGTTGCAGGCCAATCCATTTTACCCATATCTCATCTCGCTGGCTCTGGGGTATTGTGGCGATGGCCTTGTTAAGAATCCCCACAAGCTCCGGCATATCATTGCGGACACCTATGCGCACACGGTTAACAAACCCGGCCTCGGCCGCCACTTTCAGTTTGGTGATGCCGAATGTTGTAATGGCGTGGCTGGCGGACGCAAAGTCTCCAACATACGCGTCCGCCTCACCCAAGGCGACGGCTTCCATGGCGTTAGATGTGGTTTCCACTGGTAGGAGATTGATTTCCGGATGTTCCCTTTTCAGCCATTCATGGGCAACGAAATTCCTGGCTACCGCCACCACCTTACCGGACAGGCTCGATATTCCTTTGACGTGTGGGTAATCCGATCTTGTGATGATCACATATGGAAGGTCGATAAGCCCGTCGGAGAAATTCATGTATGTGTCCCGCTCCGGGGTCTGGCCGAGAATCATTACCACATCCAGTTCTTTTTTCCGGATTCTTCTTAGCGCCTCTCCCCAGGGTATTCCGTAATCGGTAAGTTCAAGCTTCACGCCAAGCTTGTTTTCGATGAGCGCCTTGTACTCGCTGGCAATGCCGGAGAGTTTTCCGCTTGAATCAAGCATCATTATGGGATCCCAGGATGGCACGCCGCCGAGCCTTAAAACAGGGTGGGCGCGCAACCATTCCCTTTCAGCGGCTGTTAGCGGTTGGGGCATGGGCCTGGGCTGGGCGAGCGCATTGGCGCTGAACAGACAAAACCCCATGAACAGCGCAATGGCGAAACATGGCATTCTTCCAGCGAACATTTTCCGCCCTGAAAAACGGAGGAGATGGAGAACGCGTTTAATAAACCTGAACCTATTATACACCTTACATGTAACACAATAAGTTGAAATAGCGCGGGTTGTGTGAAAGAATAACTGGCTGGATTGCGTCATCAAGAGCGTTAACGGCTAGATGGCGGTTGGATTACAAATTTTCCGGGACATTAAGAGTATCCAGGTGGCGTTGATGATGAAAATAGGGGATTTATTATTAAAGCCATGACGAAGATAGAAACCCGATTAAAGGCTTCCATCGTACCCGCGGCCACAATGGCCATTGTGGCGGTTGCGCTTGTTTTCAACCCCGCGCAGGCCGCCAAGAAGAAAAAGGCGGAAACACCCCAAGCGGCGAAAAGCGCGGAGCCTGCCGCCTCCAACGGATCGCATGATGTCAACGGTGTGTTCTTCGAAGGATTACTCCTGGACGCCGACAATAAGGCAGGCAAGGGGATAATCAGCATCGGCGCTAAAAACGGTGTGAAAAAAGGGGACAGGTTCATCATCATCCGGAAGGGTGAGCCGATTATGGATCCCGGCACAAAGAAGGTTATTCGGATTAAGCAGACGATGATGGGCGAGTTGGAAGTAATCGCCGCCAACGAATCTTTCTCCGACGTGAAGATAACCAAAGGCTCTTCGGACGTGGCCAAGAATGACGTGATCCGGAGCAAGACCTCGGCTCCGGCAGGCGTAAAAGCCAAAGCGGTGAACTTCCGTAAAATAGAAGTCTCCTGGAACTACCAGCCGGAGCCGGAAACGAAAGGTTATCAAGTTTACCGGGCAGACTCCCCCTCCGGTGAGTTCAAACTTGCCGGTAAGGTTTCCAGCCAGGAAACTTTGCGTTATCTGGACGAGCATTCTTCCAGCATGCCAATGGAAGACTCGAAGTATTATCACTACAAAGTCACCGCCATCAACTCTCTGGACAGGGAGAGCGATAAATCAGCTGTGGTTTCTGTGGCTAGCATGGGCCCTCCATCACCACCCAGAGGATTTATCGGCGAGTCTGGAAAAGTGCGTTCAGCCCCGTTGAAATGGGAGCCTCACGATTTGGACGTGGCAGGTTACAAGATATACAAGGGAGATTCGCCCACCGGCAAGTTTGAGCTTATAAAAGACATAAAGGGTAAGGGGGAGAAGAGTTTTATAGATTATAATCCCGGCGGCTCCGCCTCAGAACCCAAGCTGGATGATTCCAGAACTTATTATTACGCCATATCAGCATATAGCCCTTTCAATGACGAAGGGCCAAAAAGCCAACCCTCCCTGGTAAGGACGGCCAACCCTCCGTCGATAACAAAAGATTTCGGAGCCAAAGGCTGGCAACCGCGCAAGGTGCCGCTTACCTGGAAAGCCCATAGCGATGAGAATGTCCGCGGCTACTATATTTACCGTTCCAGCGAGGAAAAGGGGCCCTATGCCCAGATAACGGAGATAAAGGGCCGCGAGAAGACCAGCTTTGTGGACATGGGCGATTCGTCCATATTCAGTGGCGGTGGCGCCATGGGGAAACTGAAGGATTTCACCCTCTATTTTTATAAGATAGAGGCGTATAACTGGGCCGGTTCCCGCTCTGGCATGAGCGAGGCTGTATCCGCCACCACCAAGCCCGCCCCCATGGCCCCCGAGAACCTTAAAGCCACCGGCAACCGGCCCAAACAGGTTCCCTTGGACTGGCGGAAGAACCCGGAGCCGGACATAAAGGAATACCGCGTTTACAGGGCCGATGATGAGAAGGGCGCGTTCAGGAAGATTATAGATATACCAGCGGACAGGAACTACCATCTCGACAGCGGGCTGGAAAACAGCAAGACATATCTCTACCGCATCCAGGCAGTGGATGTGTTTGGCCTTGAAGGGGAGACATCTGGTATTGTCAGTGGGACCACAAAAAGCCCTCCTGCTCCACCGGCCGGCCTTAAATCGTCCAGGGAAGGCGAAAAGGTTGTTCTCCGCTGGGAGAAAAACAGGGAAGTGGACGTGGTGGAATACATCGTCCACAAGCGCGGTTTCTTCGGCTGGCAGAAGGTGGGAAGCGCCAAAGACTCATTCTTTGTGGTTCCGGACATGAAGGCCGGATCCAAGGAGGATTTCGCCATATCTTGCGTGGACGCGGATAAGCTGGAAAGCGAGAAGTCCGGCGTGCTTACGGTGGACCTCCGGTAATAATCAGTTTACCGCGCGGCTGAACAGCGGTTAAAGCCTGCCTAAAAGAGCGTTGCTTTACGCCTCTCCTGTGGGTTAGGATTATTCCAAAGGATGGGAGAGCGGCCGTGAACTTGAAAAAAGCGCCCATACATATTCATCACATTGGTAGCCATTTTACCAATGGGCTTTTTCCGGTGGCCTCGGTTCTTCTTACCGCCTTCGTTTTAACGGGCGACAGGAGCTTTGAAACAGCGGCGTTCTATTGCGTTGTTTTCGGCCTCCTCGGGATTCCGCCCACATATTTATCTGGTGTGTATGACTGGAAAACCAGGTTCAAGGGCCGGCGCACCCGAATATTCGACCACAAGATCGGGTTTGGCCTGTTCTTCCTCACCATCTCCCTGGCCATGGTCGTGGCGAGGCTGATATGGCCGGAGATCATGCTGGAGGAGACGGCGGGGAAATGGGTTTATCTTGTTTCCCTTTATGCGGCCACCGCCGCGGCCACATACCTGGGCCATTTGGGCAGTAAATTCTTGAACTGAAGCTCACAAGCGAAAGAAATGCCGCAGGGAGATTGCTGGAATGTCTGACAAGAAACTTATTAATGAGCTCAAGGCCAAGATAGAAGCGCTGGTTATTGCCATACCCAAAGAACTTTCCGCCTATGAGTTTTACGTGGACCTGGCGGCCAAGTATGAGGACCAGGCTTCCAAGGAGATGTTCCTGTTCCTGGCCAAACAGGAACTTTCGCATAGAGATACGCTGGAGCGCCTGCTGGCGGACCTTCAGGCAAAGCTGGAGCAGGCGCTGACAGGCAGGAAAGCCTCTTAAGCTAAAAGGCAATGTTTCTTCTTGCGGGCCATGTGATGTGGATAGCCGGTGGGCGCCGGATGGATTCTGATTCGGGGCTAAAACCGCCACCGGTGGATTTATAACCATTTCCTGAGGAGTGGCTGATGGCTAAATACGTTTGTGACGTTTGCGGTTACATTTATGATCCCGAAGTGGGCGATCCGGAGAGCGGAATAGCCCCCGGCACTTCATTTGAGGATGTGCCGGATGACTGGGTTTGCCCGGATTGCGGAGTGACCAAAGCCCAGTTCAGCAGGGTGGAGGAATAAATCCGGCCAGCCGAAGTTTTAGCGCGATTTAAAAACGCCCTGGAAGGGATCCCGATAAGGGCTCTACCAGGGCGTTTTGCGTTAAAAGGTTATTTCCTGACAACCAATGGTATGGCTATGGTGTCGTTGGGTCTGAGGCTCTCTATTTTCGAGTTGTTGTTATAAAGCCTCACAAGCCACAGGGGCGGTTCGTTAGGTTCGGAAGAGACGATATCCCAAATCGTCTGTCCCCTGCCAACAGTTACGACCTTCTCCCCATCCACCCGGAAATCGCTGAAGAAATCCTCGATGATCCCCATGTGATATTCCATCCGCTTGCGCTCAAATTTATCCCGGGACACCTTGTTGAGAGGCACTTTCACCGAACCGCCGATGCGGAACGATTTGGCGGCGCTCCTGCCGTTGAGCCGCAGTATCTGCCTGCGGCTTACGTTGAGCCAGTCGGCGTAATGCCCCAGGGTCTCTTCGCTTTTTATCTTCACCAGACCTACGCCGGAATTTATCACCCTTACGGAGAAATCCTGGGGCCGCACTTTCAAGGTTTTGCCGTTTATCGTGAACGCCGCTCCATCCTGCGTGATGATGGGTTCCATATAGTTTTTGGCGAAACTTTTTTGGTCCGGCTCGATGGATGCCAGATCATCGGAAGCATTCCTCGACGCGACAGGAGCCGGAACCACCGGAGAAAGGGAGGCCACTTGTGTCCCCATGTCGCTGGTTGAGTCTTCAACCTCGCCGCCGTCCAGGATCAGTTTTTGCCCTGGGTGGATGCGGGCTTTTTTGGAAAGGCCGTTTAGCGAGGATATCTGCGCCACGGTCAAACCGTATTTCTTGCTGATGGCGAAAAGTGTCTCGCCACGTTTAACGTAATGGAAATCGGGGGACTCCTGCTCCTGCGCTTCATCCGCCACGGCGGCTTTTACCGCGGCCCCTTCGAGCGGAGAGGAAGGGAGCGCAACCTGTTTAATATCATTCACCACGGCCTGCTTCACCGTTACTGGCGCTGGTAGCCGATTATCCAGCGACGCCACCTCGATGGTTTCATACAAGGTCTCAGGCACCCTGAGCTTCATTCCCCTCCGAACCTTTAGCGACCGTAAACGGTTGGCTTTTTTCAAAGCGGCCACCGTGGTTCCATAGGTTGCGGCGATGGAGCGCAACGTTTCGCCTTTTCTGGCAATGTGAGTTATATATTCAACCCTTTTGGACGATGGTTTGTTCATGAGCCGGGCGGAGGCAAGGGACGGCGCGGGCCTGCGTTCATCCGAGGCCATCGCCACGTTGGTCCTGATAAGCGTATCCATGTTAGTGGTGACAGGCGCCCGGAGACGGTATCCCGCGGGAATGGGTCGCTTGCCGGTCCAGACTACCGGCCTCAAAGAAAGGTTGTGCTCTTTAAGGGTCTCCACCGGGATTTTCAGCGCCGCCGCCACAGTTGAGGGGGCGACGCTTTTCGTAAGCACCACCTCGCGGAACCTGTATTCCGGTTCGAACTCCACCGCTTCGAAGTATTTTTTATAGTCCCGCGAAACTTCCATAGCCGCCATGAACTCGGAGTAAAAGTTTTTTGAGGCGAACCCGAAAGACTTGCTTTTATAGTTATTGATGATCTCCGCCATGTCGTCGCCATGAAGCCGCTTGGCGTTTTTCATTCCGTTGAGCCCATGGTTATAGGCGGTGATGGCCAGCGGCCAGGACTGGAGCTCGTTATAGTTGATGCGCAACAGCCGCGCCGCCGCCTCGGTTGCGGCTATGGGATCCCGCCGTTCATCCACGGTGTAATCAACCCGCATGAATAGCCGCCCGGTGTACCTCATGAACTGCCAGATACCCGCCGCGCCAACGCTGGAATATGCTTTGTAGTTGAACGATGATTCCACGTGGGGCAGGGCGGACAACTCTTCGGGAAGGCCATAGGCGCGGAACACTTCACGGATATAGTTGATGTATTTTCCCGACCGCTCCAGCCCTTTCTTGAACCGGTCCGCCTGGCCAAGCTGTAGCCGAACGCCCTCAGCCGCATCGGAGAATTTCCTGTTACCAGGGATGTGGCCGAACTTGGCGGCTATGGCCTCCTCTTCGGACGTAATCGCGTTGCCCTTGTTGCCGGCCAGTCTGTTTAGGATGGATACGATGCGGCGCTTGCGCTCTATAACGTACCGCTTGGGATGGGCGTCCAGATCCACCACTTCATAAATTATGTTCAGGTCGTCATTGTCGTGGATGACCACCTGGCGGGTGGTGTATATGGAGTATATCTTCTTCCAGAAATCCACCCTGGAGCGCAAAGCGGGCGGTACCGCGAATTGAGGGCTAATTTCCCGAGGGCCTTCTTTATCACTGACGACGCTATCAGGATTGATAGAGGCGGTCCCATCCAGGCCTTCCAGCTTTATCTCTGTTTCAGGGTCGCGGGAAGCCTCGGACAGCGCCGGGCAAACCGCCACCAGTGAAAATATCAGCAATATTAAGGCATGCCACATCTGTTTTTGCCCCATGATGAATGTGGAATTTATTCTAATTGAGTGTAAGTTGATATAAATTACCTGATTATCAACCCTTTCTCAACAATAATCGCGCTGTTTTATAATCGCCGGGCGATGTAACGAAACAAGCGCCCGGCCTGGAAATTTATCGTTTCGTGGGCGAGGATTCCATTCCAACCCTCAATGCGCCAACGGCGAAAAATCCGGTGACCGTGGTGATGTAGTCCGGCAGGGATTTAGTGATAAATTCCGTGCCGGTAATGCCCCCTTCCAGAAATGGCGTAACATCGCCGGTAAGGAACGCCGCCGTGGCCGCCAATATGCCCGCCGCAGAGGCTATGTAGGTTTTATACCCGGCCATCGCGCCGCGAAGCTCGAAAAGAAACCTGATAACGCCTAAAATCTGTGTCATTTTTCCTCCTTCTTACGAGTGTTTGAAAATATCGCCGGGAATCGCCACCAAAACCGCGCAACCCAGATGGTTAAGGGGCGTGGCTCCTTTTTGCCATCGGCTCCGGCTTCTTGTTCGGGTTTCACGTCAGCTGTCCCTGGACATCACAAGCCGCGCCGAGCGGCCATTCTGATCCCATGCCTCTATGACGTAAGAGCCCAAAAGGTCCGGAGCGAATGACCAGGAAGAGCCGTAAATACGTTCTGAATCCAGTGTGGCCCCATCCGGTTTTGTCACGGTGATCTGGTACACGATCTCCGGCAAATTCATGGAGTCCATGATGAATACCGTCCATTGCGACGGCGCGATTATTTCCCCGGTGGCGCTATCCACCACAGCCGGGGTTACCGCCACTTCCAGCGATAGTGACGATGAAGATTCCGTCTGGCCGGTTTGGGAGGATGTTACGTTCCCGCTCTGGCTTGTGGATGTGGTGTTGGTGGTGTTGAAGTTGCCGCAAGCCGTGAACGACAGGGCAGTAGCCAAAATCAATACGATCCTCATTTCACCTGCCTCCTTCCGCAAGGGTGGCCAAGCCCAGAAGGATGGCGCCCACAAAAAGCGCAACCACAAAAAGCGCAACCCGGGCCGTGTTCGCAATAACCTCACTCATTTTCCGAGACCTCCGGAAAAGCTGGCGCGGTATTAATGAACTTGCGGGCCAACGCCCCAGCCTCTTCCGGGTCGCTCATGCCGTGGGCTTCCACCACCGTCATTATCTTTACGGAGCGGGAGCCGGATACGCCTGCATGGAGTGACGCGCCTCCACAACCAGCAAGCGAAATGATCGGGGCGGCGGCCAGCCCGAAAAGCGCCAGCGCCCCCAGGGCCGCGGGCCGTTTGTCATGCGGGAAAAAACTCATCTGTATCCTCCTTTAAAAAAAGTTCGCGTTCCGCCAAACGCCGTTTTACGAGACCGGGCAGGGGTTTTCCCCGGGCCTTCACCCATCGTTTGAACTCTTCGGCGGCCAGGGCGTAATCGAGGGCGTTCAAGCGCCGGAGAAGGGCGGACTTCCTGAAGCTTTGAACCCCAACGTTGTAAACGAACGACACCAGCGCGGAAAACCGGTTTGCGGTGAGTTGTACTTTCACCAGCTCAGACACGGCTTTTTCGAACGCCGCCAGGTCCAGCCTTAACAGCCGCTCGGCCTGATCCTGCGAAAGGGGCGCGTTAAATCCCTCGGGCAACGGGCCTGTATGCCCGAAACCGATGGTAGGTTTGCCAGCTGGACAAAGATACCAATCGGCTCTAAAACCTTCGCTATCCATGATCAGCGCCAAACCCTCGCTGTTTGTTTTCATCCCTCTCACAGGTTCAGCGCGGCCCCCATTGTGTATATGGTCATGCCGCCGGAGCCCGCGTCCCGTTTGTAATAGAACTGGCCCGCGTCGTTGAGGGGAAGCTCCTGATATGCGCGGTTGATGCCATAGGCATAGGCCGAGGCGTTGGAGCCGTCCAGCGAGAATGAAAAGTTATTGGTTCCGCCGTCCAGCGTGAACCTCGCCGCCACCGACATTGGAGGCAAAGTGGGGGTAACGGTGGTGAATGTGGTGGCGGTACCGGCGCTCAAGTCGGTCACCGGGGTGTTGTAGTAATAGTTGTTTCCGCCCTGCCTGAACCCAAGGAAGTTGGACGAGGCGTTGTTGCGCGCGGCCCCCAACAGGCGTTTGTAGGTATAACCGGAGGGCATTGATGGCGTGGAGCCTGAAATGGAGAAAAGCCCGGCCACGGCGGTTCCGTTGGAAATGGCCCACAGGTAATACCACGCGCTGGCTGACTCGGCGCCCGTGTCCAGCCCATTGGCTCCGGTAACGGTGATGTCCACGGTGAGGCTGACAGCCCGCATTTTCACTTCCGCGCCGGCGGAGTCTTCGAGGGTGATGGCGTCGGCGGTGATGTCCACCTTGCTGTTCGGCGCGGTGGCGTTGTTCTTTATTACAAGCCTTGCGAAGGCGCCAAAACCCGATGATGAACCGCCTCCGCCGCCGGAAACGGTGGCCGGTTCGTAGCGGGAGTTGGCTGAGACGTACTTTAAAACCTGCCCGTCGGACGGCGCTGTGGAGACCACGGACACGCCCTGAATCTTGTCCGCGTTCCACTGGGCTGTGGCGTTTCCAACCTGCGAAGCGGTGACGCTGTGCGGATTTGCGGTTTCGGTGATGTGAGATTGTATGTTGGCATTGGCGGGCTCGTAAGTCCCGGTGTGATTGTGGCTCAACACGGAATATGAAGCGTCATGATTGTGCGTTGAGGCGGCGAAGGCCGAGGCGTCCTGCCCGTCCAGCTTGTCGGCGTTCAATCCCGTTACAAGTTGCCCCTGGGCGTTGGCGCCTAACGCAAAAGGCGCCTGCGCCGTAGCCGGGGCAAAAGTGTGCGCCGCGGTGATGCTGGCGGAAACGGATTCCCCCACAAGTTTTGTGGGGCCGTCTGGAAACGTGAAATCCCGGTTGGCTGTTAATCCCGTGGTGAGCAGACGGGCGCTGTTACCGGTGTAATTGATTTCGAACGAGGCGGCGGAGGTTCCCAAATCGGTGTTCTGGTTGTGCAGGCGCGAGTCGTTACCCTGACAAACGGTGTTGGCGGTGGCGCCGTAAACAGGGGAGATGACCGCGTCCACGTTATTGCCGGTGTTGGATACGCCGTTGGCGCCGGTGACGGTGTTGGTCTGCCCGCCGGAGCCGCCGGATGGGTTTTGCGGATTAAAAAAGATGGCCGATGACGAGAGGGCGAACCCCAGCTTCGTGGTGGTTTGGGCGGTGGTGACGGTTCCCGAGGCGGAGAGATAAACGTGTTTGTCCGCCGGGCCGAAATTCCAGCCGTTGTCCTGCACGCGCCCGGCCAGGGTGAGCCTGGCCGGGCTGTTCGAAGAGACGGTTTCGTTCACCACACCAAGCGGATCGCCCATCGTCACGGCGCCGGAAGCGGCAAGATACGCCTTCTTGGCGCCGGATCCGTCATCTTTTATAACGGCCACCTGGCCCGCCGGGAGATTTTCGGCGGCGGTTATCTGGTAGATGAGCGACGGCGCGTCCAGCGTGTCGAAATTCTGGTTGAGCCACGCGTCCCAATTGTCGGTGGAGCCTTGAAGGATTTTGGCCAGGGCGCGGTTTGGGGTGTAGCCTGAAATTGGCATCGGTCAGTTCTCCTGAATCTGGCCAAGGCCGAAAGGGGCCTGGCCGAATGTGGTTTGTCCATAGCCTCTACGGGCCTTGAGGTACCGCCGAAGGTTTAGTGTAATGGTGGAAAAATCGCCCTCGGCGAGGTTTCCCGGGTCTATCTCCACCGAGACCACACGCATTTTAGTGTTCGAAAGCGAATCCATGGACGCGCTGATGGTGGCGATATCGTTGGGCTCCAAAGCCAGCGCGGGCCCCAGAGGGAAGGTTAGTTTGTAATAGTCCGCCACGTCGCAATACTCGTTGAGAATTTCCAGCGCGTATTCTTCGGCGGTTTGGGTAGAGGCTGTGGCGGGCATTACGGTTTCCAGCCGTTTGACCCCATAAACATCCACGGAACCCTGGTCGCGGAAAGTGGAGGTGATAACGGCTCCGGAAGTGTCCGTATAGGTGACGGCCACTTCGTTTATCACCGACTGCGGGGCGGAACGCAAGCGGCTGATCATTGGGGCGCCGTCATCACCGGCCAGTAATCCGGCTTCGTTTATTACCGCCAGCCCGCCGGTTGCGGGCGGGAGATTAAAATTGCTGGTGATGGCGGATTTTTCAACCAGGTCCCACTTGCCGGAGCTGTTGTTGAACGATAGCTCGCGGTTGGAGCTTAATGCCACGGAACAGGCGAAAGTGAACGCGTCCTGCTGGGAGTCCACCCGGTATTGGAGCGCGGGCAGGGAGGGGTCCGTAAAACCCGAACCGATGGAGCCGGAAGGCAGAATGCGTTGGATGATGTCTCCGGCGGTAACGGCGCTGTCGCCCATGATGGCGGTCACCTTGGGAGATTCCAGGGCGGACTCCACCCCATCGAACAGCGCCTCCAACTCCACCGAGAGCAGAATGAAACTGTTGGTAAGCGGCCATTGGGTTCCGGAGAACCAGAGCCGCACCCGGTCGTCGAACCCATGTGCGCCATCAATGGCGCTTATGGCGTCGGCGGTGACATCGCGGGAAAGCTCGAGGATGTCCCAATATCGCGGGTCGGGGCTGGTTTGGGTGTACGGATAGCCGTTGTTGTTGGGCCAAATCTCGAACTGGGCGCCTTTTTGATCTTTGTTGAGCCACCAGCCGGAGGATGCGATGCCCGCGCCGTCATTTAACTCCGAGGCGGCGAAAGAGTAGCTTTGCCCGAAAATCTCCAGGTTGAACGAGCCGGTGGAAACCTCCAGCCCCGTGTAACGCATTACGAACCGGACGGAGGCCAGGCGGGCGCCTATATATGGATAGCGGATGGAGTTTATAAGCCCCAGGGTTGTGGAAGCGGGCGCGCCGCCGCCGGAGGCAGGCACGGCGAAATCGCCGAGGATGCACGGGTTGGTGTCGGCGTTGTATCCATAGGGATATTGCGCGGTGAGCTGTTGGGGGCGTAAAAACTGGTCGCCGGTGGTGAAGACCGGATCCACCGCCGTCCACTTTAGAAGGATGGATTTTGGGTTGCCTATCTTGCCCAGCGCCCCGGCCCGGGCCAGCTTGAGCCATGCGATGCCGAACGGATTGTCTATGACGTAATCGGCGGCCGCAAGCTCTTCCCCGTTGACGAAAATGGATTTTATGAACGGCCCCGGCTTGCCGGGGTTGTGGCCGTCGCTGGCATTGCCGGTATCCGAAGGGCCGTGATGGAACTGGTACGGGACGCCAGTAGGAGGCTCGGCGCTGGAGTATGGGCCATAGCCTGTTTCGTCTGAACGCCTCCACAAACCCTGGGCGCTGGGGATGAATAAAGGCTCCGCTCCCAGAAGGGGCGTGGGTATGAAGTAATTGGCGGGGCCGGAACCGCCGATGTCGTAACGCCATAGGGAGCCGGAAATCTTGTAGGGAGGGGCGATGACGGATACGCGCCAGTCGCCCAGATAAATGTCGCACGGGGCGGGGAATGGGATAGCATCCGCGCCGGACGCGCCGAAATTCACCAATATGTAATTGACTCCGGTGGCCGGGTCGAAAAGCGCATCGGGGCCCGCCAGTGTGCCCGCCCGTTTGGGCTGTAAGAGGGCCACGCCATCGCTAACGGCGTTATCGCCGAAGACCTGCGGTTTCCATTGCCCAACGAGGTTTTCCGGCAGGCCTTCCCACTGGTTTGCGCTGTATTTGCCGGTGAGAAGGTCGCCCAGCTTTGTTTCCTGCGGGTCTGCTCCGGAGTGGCCGGCCACGATGTCCAGCGGGCATATGAAGGGCGTTATCTCCCCGGCCAGTTCCGGAGCGCCGGTGATAATGGTGAGCAGGTCGTTCTGGCTGGAACCGGATGGCTCCATCAAACCGGCTCCGTCCAGCCATAGATAGATGGTGGCGGTGGACGCGGCCAGGTCGTATTTTCTGAAATACCAGCTTATGTTGGGCTCGCCGGGGCCGAGAGCCTCGCGGAAGTTTACAAGCTCCACGGTGATGTCCGACACGCTGACGCCGCCCAGGTTGGGGTCGAAATACCTGTCTATGCCGCCCCACTGTTTCACCAGCGGAAGCCAGTTTGCGCCCCAGAGGGTTACAGGCCTGTCGGCGAGATAGAACACGCGGCCCGGTGCGGCGCCCTCTTTCATCGCAAGCTTCAACAGCCATGCCGGTTTTATGACGCCGGAGGACAGGGCGGCCAACATCGTGTTAGATAATGTTTTCACGTCAATCTCCGATAGGATTCAGCCGGTGATAAGCAACTCTATGGGGCCGAGGGTCCATCTGCCCGGCCCTGTGGGGAAAGAGTCCACCGACACGGAGGCCAAACGCGCCTGATGGACGGATCCGTCATGGTTGCGGTACTCAAACAGCGCGCCACCTGCGGTTGCCAGGAACCCGGAGCCGGAGGGCGACATAAAAGAGTCCCGCTCGGCGGTGGTGAGGAATTTGTAGGTCAGCTGAATCCGCCGCTCGGTGACGGGTGAGGTCTGCCGGAAAAACGAACCTCCGGCGGAACGCCCTTCCGCCTCGAACCTTATGAAGGTGAACCCGGCGCCCTCGATGGCCGGCCAGCGGGATGGGGCGAAGGTGGCCGTGGCCGAGGCGAAGGAGGGGTAGGCCATTTCCGGTTTTACAGCCATGGCTATAATCCCTCCACGCCGCCAGAGAACATGCTTTTACGGCCAGACCGGATGAGGTAACGGTTAATCTCCGGGGCGATTTTCGACCGGGCGTAACGCCTTTGATCGGCGGCTGGCTTCCCATGGGCGGCTGATTGCGGTTTCGACAAAGGTTTAACCGCGCCGGTGGCGGGCGCCGCCCCGCCTTTAAGGAACCGCGTTACCGTTCCGGCTCCGGTTTTGATGTAATTCATAGTGATAAAACTCCAGCGGTTAATTGTTGATGCCCGGGTCAGTAGGCGGACAGGTCTTCCTGATAAGAGAGGCTGTATTCGGCGCCGTAAACGGTGACGGAACGGGACGACTCCACCACGGTTTCCCGCTCCAGGACCAGCGGCGTAATCTCCAGCCCCAACGTCTGGTTTAACAGCAAGCGCTTGGAGGTTTCCAACAGCGTGTAAACCTCGCGCCGCCGGGCGGGCTCCGATTTCAAGTTCATGGAGGCGTGGAGGACTGCGAACCGCACGGTACGCTCGAAACACGGCTCGTCATCGGGCAGATATGTGGCCCCGGTGAAGGTGACCAGCGCGGCGGGCAGAAGTACTATTGTCTGGTCGCGCCCGGTCAGAGCTTCTTCGAACTGCCCTTCGTAGGAGCCCAGAGTCCTCAATGGGCCGCCGTTGGCCACGCTCATGGGGGCCAGGGCTGTCAGGACGGCGTCTTCTATCTCGCTTATGGTGTAGTTCATGGATCACCTCTGGTAACGGTCACATCCCTTTAAGAGAGTCGCGGGAGAAAACCCGGCCCGGCGCGGAGAAAGTGAGGGCGGAGGCCACCGAATCGGCGGGTGGCGGATTTTCCGGCGCCCCGTCAAGGGTTGCGTTACCCTCGGCCACCCCTTTCAATACCGTCATGGCGCGGTCGTATGCTTGCGACCATGCGGGCGACTCCACCGAGCGGAACCGGTGCAGGCTGACGATAGCGATTGTGGCCGAAAGGTCCGCCACCAGCGCGGGAACCGGGCTCATGGGGGTCTTGTAATGCTTGGCCACGAACGAGTCTATGAGCGCGTCGGCGTCGCGGATGGCCCGTTCCACCTTCGCGGCGTCCACGGTTCCGGTTCCGGCGGTGTCTGTAAGCTCGATGAGCGTCCGTTCGTCCAGCTTCTTTGTTATGTCGTCTATCACGCAGTAAGACATTTATTCACCATTCCTTTTTTTGTGGCGGGCCGCCTCGCCGAAACGAAACGGCCCGCCATGGGAGAGGAGGGGAGAGGGCGGAAACACCCCGGCCAGCGGGAGGGGTGGTCATGCCGCGCTTGACGCGGCATCAGGCTCTGTCCTGATGCCGGCTCGCGCTGTCGCTTGGCCGGGATGACAATAAGGCGCACGGCATGATTATCGCCGCCAGCCCTTTCACAAAGCCCCGCCGGTGGAGCCGAAAATGAGCTGGGGCAGGCCATAACCTGCGGCGCCGCGATAGTCCACGCCGTAGATGTACTCCTTGCGCATGAACACGTTCTCGTCGTCGGGGTTGTCCAGGGAGACGAACTGCGCCTCTTTCCTCATCTGGAGGATGAAAGGTTTCACCGGTTTTTTCAGACACGCCAGGAACCAGTGCGTGGGCGTGGCGGAAAGCTCCGGCGCCACTATCACGTCGGCGGAGTTCTTCCACACGTTGGAGACGGCCCCGGTGGCAAGGTCGGCCCGGAGGATGTCCAGCGCCTCTTTTTCCAGCTGGGGCGGCACGATGATGTGCGACGGCATAACGCGCATGGGCCTGCCGTCTTCGTTGACGAGGCTCATCATGCCCTGCCGCGCGGCCTCGTAAGAGGCGGCGGAGAGCGGGTCCACACCCTTGTTGCTCCAAGGGGAGAGGGCGCCGTTGGGATGGGCGGTGTCGAAGAAATTCATGCCGTCGAAACATGGGGTGGTGAACCCGGCGGACAACATGCTGAAGATAAGCTCGTCGGGGTGCTGTTTGGCGTTCTCGCCCAGCTGGGAGAAGAGCGGGGCGTACACGCCGATGTTGTCGTCTTCCACGTCGTTGCGGCTGACGGCCACGGTGGCCTCGAAATCCCGGTTCTTTATCACGAACCCGTTCATGGCCAGGTCTTTGACGGCCCGCTCGCCGATCCACTCTTTCAAGCCGGGGAAGGCGCCAAGCCAGCGGTACTCCTCCTGTTTGGTTTTCGAGTCCACCCGCATGGCCAGGTCATTGGAGTGGGTGATGGCGGCCTCGTAGGCTTTTGAGAAAACGGTTTTGAAACCCCGCATGGTGTCGGACAGGGTTTGCCGGTTTATGACCGGGCCAAGGATGACCGGCCACATGGCCGAATGGGCGGAGCTTTCGCCATCGCCAGAGACGTAAGCGGCCACTGCGGCCAGAAGAAAAAGAAGAGCCATGGTTATGTGAGGCATTTTCGACAACCTTCCTTTAATGGGTTATTACGGTTAACGGTCCTTCTAGAACCTGCAGGCGGAGAGTATGTCCACGAACACCGACGCCGAGGAGACCACCTCCACGATCTTTCCGCAACGGATGTGGCGGAGCTGGATGGTGTCGGCCTGGTCGGAGCCTGGCAAAGAAGCTGAAGTGACCAGCGCCAATATCTGCGAGCCGTCGGCGGCTGTGAGTACGAATTCGCCGCCCGCGCCCACGTTAACGGCGGTTCCGCCGCCATAGGCGAGAGTGGTTCCCGTGGCGGTGTATGAAAGCTGGCGGGAACCGCCCCGGCTCATGGGTATCCGTTTAAGCGATACGCCGGTGACGTTCACCGGCTGGGCCACGACGCCCCGGCCCACGGTGTTGTCGTCCACCACGTAGGCGTCGGCGTTGATGTCGGCCATGCTCATGCCGGAGGCGTTGAACTCGAACACGCCCGACCGCCGCCCTTCCACGCTGGCGTCGCCGTTGGCTCCGGTGAGGTTGTCGCCGCGGTAGTCGGCCTTGCCCGCGAAAGTCTGGGCGGAATTGTCGGCGGCGGGCACGGCGTAGCCCGAGGCGTTCAGGTTCACCAGCGACCCGGAGTACACAGCCGTTGCCGCGGCCACGGGGTAGGCGAAGAGCGCTCCGTCCTTGCGGATGGATTTTCTGTCGGATGTAAGGTTGGCCACTTTATTGATCTCCTTTTCTTGCAGGGCGCTTCACGAAGCGCCCCTACGGTTTTATGCGGGCGCTTCACGAAACGGCCCCACGGTTTTATGCGGGCGCTTCACGAAACGGTCCTACGGTGAATTACAGGTTTCCGTATTTAGCGAAATCGGACTCGGAGATGTTGAGCAGGGCGCAAACGTTGGCCTCGCTCTCCGATACCGGTTTTTTCCCGGAGGAACAGGTGGTGATGTAGCCCCCCAACGGCGCCGGGGGGCCGCTGTTGGCCAGGAACACTTTCAAAGCCTCGGGGTTTTTTCTGGCGAGGTTATTGGCCCACCCGGCCAGGGCGGGGCGCAGTTTGCCCGCCGATACCGCATCGTTTACCAGTTGGGTGGTCTGCGACTCGACATCCCGGGCGGCCTCTTTTGCCATCTCTTCGATGCGGGCCAGAATCTCTTCCTCAGTGGCGTCCGGCGTGAGGCCCAGCAGGGCCACCTTGTCGCCCAGGGCGGTCTTTAACGGCTCCGCCTGCGCGGACGGTTTTTCCAGTAGCGCCTTTACCGCCTCCAGCGCGGCGCTGTCTGGCGCGTCGGGGCCCAGCCCCAGAATTTCCCTTATGGATCGGTTTAAATCACTGGTCATCATGGTCTCCTTGTTGATTGGGTATTCGTTAACCAAAGGGGGCATTGCGTGGATGTTGGGGTTGTTGGTCAATCCCAGGTTGAGAATGCCGTTTATACTTTTACCGTCGGTGATGAACACCGGCGACAGGAAGCGGTACTCTTTCGACTCAATGGCGTTCAACGCCCCGGCGGTCCATTCGATGACCGCCTCCACGCCATCTTCGGCAAGACGGGCTGTGGCGGTTTTTACCCATCCGGCGGCGGGGGCGCGGCCACATTCTTTCAGCGATTCGTGCATGTAATCCACCACCACGTCGCGGCCCCAGGACTGAAACTGTTTTAAAATCCGCTCCGCCGTTTGACGGTCCACCACTTGTTCGCCCAATGGATGGGGGAAAACCCCCAGCGGCGCTATAAGGGTGTAACCGTCTTTTGCGTCCAAAACCGTTCCGTTCATTTCAATTGCCTCCTTTGGGAGAGAGGGGCGAGTCCATATCCCCGATGAGCGGCACGCCGGTTATCTCCGCCGCCACCCGGGCGGGAACCTGGGCGCCCAGTTCTATGAGGGTTTTCAACTGCGCCAGTTTTTCCTCCGACTCCCCGGCGCGGGTGAGGCGGGTGACGACGCGCGGATATCTGGCGCGAGGGCCGAAATTTACGTCCACCAGGGGGCGGACGAAATCGTGGGTGAGGGTTTCGTCCAGCGCTTTGCAGTCGAAGGCCAGGATGTCCTGCCGCACAAGGTCGTGCACCTTGCCCAGGGCGTAGGCCCCGCCGGAGCCACCGGAAACCTCGGTGGTCAATGTTTGCCCCAGCACGCGCTTGGATTTAAGCCGGTTGAAGAACTCCACCGCGTCCATATACAGGGCGCTGTTTCCGGAGACGGCGGACTGGATGAACTCTATGGTGGTGTCGTCGGAGATGACCGCGGCCGCGTCGGAGCCCAGATTGGCCACGGCGTCTTTGAGCGTGGAGCGGGCCTGTTCATCGGCGGTGGGGCGGTATTTGCCCAGCCGCAGGGGGATGCCGTATATGTCCATGAACGACAGCCAGTCTTTCACGGTATAGTTGGTGAACAGGTAATACCAGGCGATGCCGCGATAGAGCCCGGATTTCAAAACGTCCCCCGGCCCGTGGGCGGTTTTGTGGAAGATGAACTTGTCGCGGGGCAGTTTTATACCCGCGCGGTTATGGGGATCCAGGTAATTCGGGAAATCCAGCAGGCGCGCTGGGTCTTCATAATCCACGAAGGTGAACAGCTTTTGAGGCCGGGGGGCTATCTCGGTGACAACGGCCTGACCCCCGGACACGTCCCAGATCATTTCCGCCATGGAAAACCCGTGGCTGAAGGCCGACATCAGTGACGCCAGCAGAGACTGTTTGCGGGGCAGGTTTTCGAAAACCTCCCGCACGAAGGCGGCTATCTTTTCATCTCCGGCGGAGGAAGAAGCGGGGGCCACGTCACGGTCCTTGGAGATAACGGCGAGGGCGCGGGTTTGGGATACGGCGCCCAAGTGCAGGTCTTTCTCGCCCATTTCATCGAACAGGGCCATGGCCTCGGCCACATCACCCGCGTCCAGCCCGTTCAACACCGCCGTGAGGGAGCCGGGCGTAAGGGCGCGGGGGGCGAGCCCGGCGTAGAAGGTGAGAGGCCGGGTGGGGATTATCTCCCCTTTTCGCGGGACAGGCTTTCGTGTCATCGCGGCTTTCTCCATTGTTGCTTTCATTTGTTAAACCAGAGCCCCGCGCCGCCGTGACACGGAGACATAATCCGACGTGGCGGGCCGGTCTTCACGCCGGGCGGCGTCCAGCGCCAGGAACAGGCTCCAGGCCAAGTCGGCGTGATGGGCCTCGCCCCCTTCGGGCTGATAAATGGTGGCGCCGGACCCGGTGACTATCTCGCGGATGGAGCCTATCTCCGCCATCAGTTCCCGGTCGGCTGGGATCTTTATCCTGCGGTCGGCGAAGGCGTTGTAGGCCCCGGCCACCAGGCGGGATTTGGACTGGAGGGTGAACGTTACGCCTTCGGCCACGCCGGGATAGGCGCGTTGGAGCCGCTCGGCCATGTCCATGCCGATGCCGGTGGAGTCCATCCGCAGTCCGGCGCAACCGAGGGAAAGGACCGTTTCCAAAGCGCTCCGTTGCCGGGCAAAAGGAGTATCCCGCATGGATACGGTCATGCGGGTTTCAAACCTTCCCGCGTGGAAGTCCAGTATCACCATGGCGGCCTGGTCTTTTTTCCTGCCCGGGTCGAACCCGGCGAAAAGCCTTCCCTTGCGGTTGCGGCGGAGCCATTCCCAATCCGTATCCGAAGGGACGCGGGCCACCTTGCGGAACACCAAATGCGCGCCGGGGTCTTCGGCGAAATCCGCCTCGGCGCAGGCGATGATGACGTTCATGGGGAATGCGGCGTTCTCGATGTCGCAAAACTCGAGCTCCGACTCCTGCTGGAAGGCCCGCAGGGGCATGGAGGCGAAAATGGTTTTCAAACTGGCGGAGCCGTACTTGGCCACCCGGGCGCCGGTATCCATAGACGGGGCGTTTTGGGCGGCCTCCGCCACGCCCACGCACAGCGCCGAGCAGAGCCACCATGGCGTTTCGTAACGGACGAAGCCCGGATAAACACCCCGGCAAACGTCGTGAAACACGCCCCCCTTGCCCAGGGGGGTGGACTCGATGGTCAAGATGTCATCCATATTCCGCGCGGTGACGTGCAGGGCGCCTTCGTATATGGCCTGGGAGTTCCAGCAATGGGGAAGCTCGGAGATGCCCACGTCGCCGCCCCGGCCACGCGGGGCCTTTGCGGCGAGGGAACGCAAGACGGCGCGGCGGCCGTTGGAGTTTACAAAGGCTATCTCGTCCTTGCTCCGGCGGACGCGTTTTAACCGCCAGCGGAGCGGAAGGGAGTCGTGCAACTCGTCCACGTAATCTATTTTTCCCCGCGCCTCTTCCCGGTTCATGCTTACGAACACGCCGGAGTAGCGCCCCCGGGTCTGGGAGCGGATGAAAAATTTCATGGCCATTATCCAGGAGCCTCCCACCCGGCGGCTTTTAAGGAGGCACACAAGCTTGGCCGGGTTGCGCAGGTAGCTTTTCTGCCACGGGTCCAGCTTTACCGCCTGGCCGTTGGCGCCCATAAGCCCCTCGGCGAAATTGGCGGGATCAGCCAGCCAGCCCAACAGCTTTTCCATTTCCGGCCCGCTCCTCGCCACAATCCCCGGCGCCGTTGAGCATGGCCGCCGATAACCGTTCGATTCCATCGTTCTCCCTTTCCATTTCCTCGATAGATTCCCTGTCGAACTCCGCCCCGGCCCAGCTTAGAAGCGGTGCGCGCAGGGCGCGGATCTTCTCCTGGTCCTCTTCGCCGGACATCTCCTCCACCTTGGCGAGGATCTTCACGCACAGGCGGGCGGCGGTTTTTTTAATGGCCGCGCTGTCTTTGCTCCGGCTCTCCTCGCGCCGGGCCTGCAACCTGGCCCTGCGGTAATAAATATCCAGTTTCAACAGCTGTTCCATGGAGATGCGTTCCAGCGCCTTGTCGTCGTCGGCGTATCTGCGCAGGAGGTCGCGGTATATGGCCAGCTCCAGCAGGGCGGCCATGTCTTCCACGTCGCTACCGGTTTTGGCCCGCTCCAGAAACTCGCGGATGAGCCTGGCGCCTTCCTGTTTGAAGTGGCGCTTCAGCTCCATGGCCTGGGTCTCCATGTCGTCCGGAACGGCGCGGAGGGTAATAGAAGTGTTACTCATGGCCGGTAACTCCGGGGTCTGCGGCTATGCCGTCGGCCACGTCCATCCCCAGCGCGGTGATGCGGGCCAGATAGACCACGTCGCCGTTCACGGGTTGCGACCTCAGGTCCAGAAAACCTTTTCCCGACAAGTACCAGATGTGGAACCGCACCTGGTCTATCAATACGCGCTCCATGCCCTGGTCGGCCAGGGTCATGCCCATTTCGTCGTCGCCGTTGAAGGATTCCGGGAACTGGCGGCAATAGTTGAGCAGGGCCTGGCGGATGGACTTCTTGGCGGTGAGGGCCGAAAGGTCTGCCCTGCCGGGAAGCACGCCGTCGTCTTCCATGGCGCCGTCCACTATGTCTATCCCGGCGGGGGTTATCTGCGCGGAGAGCGCCCCGTCGCCCAAGCGGGTGATGGAAACGTAACCTTTCTTGGCGAGGTATGAAAGGCAGTCCCGGACGGATTTGGCGTCCATGTCCGGGAAGCGTTTTCGAAGGGCGCCGGCTATGGCCCGGTCTGCCTGCGGGAAGAGGTATAGCCCCGCCAGAAGCTGGAGGGAGAGCCTTCGCAGGGCGCGAATTTTGTCTGTCTGTCTTGGCTGGGCCATCAGTTTTTGACTCCATGAGAAATGACGTGGTTGTATATGGCTTCCACCATCCCCTGAAGGTTAGCGGCCAGCAGGTTGAACTCGTGACGGGTGACCAGATGGCGCCGCTCGTTTTCGATGCGCTCTTCCAGCGCTTTTCTGGTGGCGGAGTCGCTGGCGGCCTGGTGGCGGGAGATTCTTTCCAATTCGGCGCGGCGGGCCTCCATGGCCGTATCCATGCGGTTGGAGAGGTCTTTTAGCTCGGCGCGGTAATCGTCCAGCAGGTCGCGCAGGCTCCGCTCGATGCGGTACTTGGTTTCGCCCATGCTGGCGCCCATCTGGCTTTTCAGCTCCGCCACGGATCTGGCGTTGTCGTCTATCTTCCCCTCCACCTGGGCGATGGCGCGGCGAAGCAGGGCCAGCAAAGCCGACCAGCCGACGCCGATGACGGCCAGAAGGAAACGGTTGTCGGACAAAACGTAATTTTCCATGGTCACGCTGGAATGGCGCATAAAAGCGCGGTAAAAGAGCTGTCACCCCGGCCAAGCGGAGCGCGAACCGGGGCCACGGCCTCAAGCATGGCGCTGACAGGCCATGATCCCGGGTCTTCGCCTGCGCTACGCCCGGGATGACGTGGCGAAGGTGGCGAAAAACGGTTTGAGAGCCCGACTAACGCGCCCCCGGGAAAAAGATGGGGTTGAGGATACGCGGTGGAAGGGACGGCTCCCGTTCGCCGGGCCATGCCCCGAATGTTGAACGGGGCGGGTGGGAACCCAGTAAGGCGGGATCCGGCAAGGTTGGGGGTAACCGTTCCGGAGAGGGGGACGCCCGGGAGCCGTTCCATCCATCGCGTAATCACTTCAGCCTCCTTCGTTACGTTTGTGGCGGGGCCGGTCCTTTATAGGGGCCAGCCCCCGCCAAATACCGGCGGCGGGGTTTGGAAGACCCCGCGTTGGCCGAGGGTTTAATAAACCCGTCATCGGGTTCCCAAGGCCCGCCGCCCGGCCAGCCACAGCCAGCCACGGAACGCAGTCTAGCCGCTATGTTTGCGAAGGTTAATCGAAGGTGGAGGAAAAGGAGAATTTGGAGGATTTGAAGGACTTGAGGGATTTGAAAAAGATGATAAAGATGAAAAACGTGGGGAAGAGGAGGATGCCGTGGTCAGCGACCACGGGGTAGCGAAAAACGTGGGGAATCCGTGGTAGGGCGATATCCAGTAGGGGCGATTTGCAAATCGCCCAGGGTAACTCAACGGGTCGCCAGCACGGGAGTCCGTGGTCAGCGACCACGGGGTAGCAATTATAAAGGCGCGCTGGGGGGAACTATAGCTACCGCACGGTGACAGACTCCATCCAGCTTATGCACTGGGCCATTTTCTGTTTCATCTCGGGCAGGGTGTAGTGGGCGCTACCGGAATGGCCGGGAAGTATCCACTCGAAATCGTATTCCGCCAGGCGTTTCATGGAGGCTATCTGCTCGCTCCACGAATACCAGCAATGGTTGTTGAACGCGGTGGGATGGGAGTGGCCCGGGTTTTGCGCCAGATGGTCGCCGGTGAAAAGGAAACCCTTGTGCAGAAGGCACATACTGCCTTTGGTGTGGCCGGGCACGGGGATTATTAATAGGTCGTCCGCCAGTTTCACCGGGTCCTGCCCATCTATAAGTATCTCCACATCCTCCAGCCCGCGGCGCTGGTCCCAACCGCTCAGTATCCGTTTCGCCTTGAAATGGGCGGCGAAAGCCGAGTGTTCGGCTACGTCGTCTTTATGGGTGAGGAAAATATATTCGATGCCGCCCATGGACTGGAACTTCTCGATTAGCTCCGGCTCGAACCGGGGCGAGTCCACCAACACGTTCCCCTCTGGCCTTCGGACGAAGTATGACGAGGCGCCGAAGCTGAGCGGCGAGTTGAACCCGCAATAAAACACTTCGCCGTCTATCAATTGGGGGAACAGGGCGCGGGTTTGGGTTAACCCCTCATCGTTGGCTTCCAGCCGATTCTTTATCGTTGCCATAAATTTAATATACACCCCCTGGCGGGATGAGGGCCAATGCGGGCGTGGCTAAACGCCGTCCGGGGTGAAGGGTGTCCACTTTGGGGGATTGGACGGATCGTAATCCGGGTTTGCCCCGGCTATCATGCTTTGGCACCGGTCGCAGAAAAACCCGGCGTATTGGGCGGTGATGCCGAACACCTGGTAGCGGATGTCCGGTTTAAGCCCCGCCTCGGTTTTAAGGGATGGTTTGAACACCAGGTCGTAATAAAGCGACGAGCCGGTATAGCCTTTGTCCTCCGACCAGTTCCGGTGCTGGGCCAGGACCCGGCCGCCGCGAAGTTTTAAAACATCTACCAGCGGCTGGAGATGTTTGCAGGATTTCATGATGGCGCCTCCTGCCGGATATGGTCGCATTATTTTACGAGGGAGGATATTACGAATATTTGAAGACGCTGTTGCATCCATGGGAACCGCCCCGGCGAAAGGCTTCGCCTTCGCCACCCCTCCTTGTTAAGGCGGGGAAAAGGAGCCGTGGCCGGGCGATATCCGGTAGGGGCGATTTGCTAATCGCCCAGGGTAAGCCAACGGGTTGCCAGTACGGGAATCCGTGGTCGGGCGACCACGGGGAAGCGATTGAAGGGCGGCCACGGGGTGGCGAAAGGATGCCGTGGTAGGGCGATGTCAAGTAGGGGCGATTTGCAAATCGCCCAGGGTAACTCAACAGGTTGTCAGCACGGGAAACCGTGGTCAGCGACCACGGGGAAGCGATTGAAGGGCGGCCACGGTTTATCTACATCGCCAGCGTGTCAAGCATGGCCTTGTGGATGTGGCCGTTGCTGGCTACGATGTCCGCGCGGTAAAGGTCCAGTTTTGTTCCATCGCTGGCGGACAATTTCCCGCCCGCCTCGGCCACTATCAACGCTCCGGCGCCCATGTCCCACGGTTTTAGATGGAACTCCCAGAACCCGTCCAGTCTGCCGCAGGCGACATAACACAGGTCTATGGCCGCCGCGCCGGGCCGCCGCACCGCCTGGGACAGCATGGCGAAATTGGTGAAGTGTTTAATATTGTTCTGCTCCACCGCGCGTATCTCATAGGGAAACCCGGTGGCCAGCAGGGAACTTATCAGGTCGTTCGTGGCGGACACTTTTATAATGTCTCCGTTAAGGTAGGCCCCGCGCCCCTCGGCGGCGTAAAACATTTCGTTCCGTGTGGGGTCGAACACCGCCCCGGCCAGCGGCTCCCCGCCATAGGTTAGCGCCACCGAGGCGCAATAAACCGGGAACCCGTGGGCGAAGTTGGTGGTGCCGTCCAGCGGGTCTATAAGCCAGCGGAAAGGGGAGGAGGCGCCGGAGCCGCCTTTTTCCTCGGCCAGGGTATCGTGGTCCGGGTAGGTTTCCCGTATCACGCGGATGATGGCCTCTTCACAGGCCAGGTCCGCCTCGGTCACCAGGTCGGTTTCCCCCTTCTTGCCCACGGTGAACCCGCGTGAGCGGTAATCTTCCTGTATCTTTCCGGCTTCCCGGGCGGCCCGTTTGGCCACCGAGAGGGCCTGTTCCAGGTCTATGTCCAGATAACTCATCTCACACCTTCTTTTCGATCCATCCGCCGCCCAACAGCGCATCTTCATGATACAGGACTACCGCCTGGCCGGGGGTGATGGACATTTGCGGCGACTCGAATTCGACGGTGGCGGAATTATTTTCGCCCGGCGTAACCTGCGCCGGCGCGTCTTTGCCCTGATGGCGGATCCGGGCGGTCAACGCCAGCCCGGCCAACTCCTGCGGCGGGACGAACCAGTTCATCCCCCGGGCAAGCAGTGCCTTGCCGTATATGGAGTCTTTATGGCCCACCACTATCCTGTTCCGCTCCGGTTCGATGGCGGTGACGTATAGCCGTTCGGAATGGCCGATACCCAGCCCGCGCCGCTGGCCCACGGTGTAGAAAGGATAGCCTTTGTGGACGCCGATCTTTTTACCGGTGTCGTCCACAATATCCCCCGATGGGGTGTTTTTACCCTCGGGCAGGCTACGGATGAACCTTCCGTAATCGTTATCGGGGATAAAACAAATCTCCTGGCTCTCCTGCTTTTGGGCCACGGGTAGCGCGTATTTATCCGCCATCGCCCTTACCTGGGTTTTTGAATAACCGCCCAGGGGGAACAGGATGCTGTCAAGCCTTTCGGGTTTGATGGAGAACAGGAAATAGCTTTGGTCTTTGGTGTCGTCATGCCCCCTAAGGATGACTTTGCGGCCCATGAACTCGCCAATGCGGGCGTAATGGCCCGTGGCCACCAGCTCCGCGCCGAAAGAGGCGCCTTTTTTAAAAAGGTAGTCGAACTTTACCTCGGAGTTGCACAGGACGCAGGGGTTCGGGGTTCTGCCTTTGAGGTATTCAGAGACGAAATAGTCCACCACTTTCTCTTTGAACTCGTTCTGCGTGTTCAGGGTGTAATGGGGGATGCCCAACCTCTCCGCCACCCGCCGGGCGTCTTCCGCGTCGTCCAGCGAACAGCAGGCGCCATGGCGTCTTTCCACCTCTTCCGGAGCGTCCCACACCTTCATGGTGACGCCGATGAGGCGATGGCCAGCGTCTTTGAGCAGGGCGGCGGTGACGGAACTGTCCACACCCCCGCTCATGGCCATCAGGATCAGTTTGGAGTTCATTGGTTAAGCTATCCTTATCTGGGTAAAAATATACCGGAGAACTCCAATTATAATGGCGCTAATTTAGGGGAGGGTTACAAAGCGGATGGAGCCATCCGCTGGGCGGTGGTGAGCCAACCAATTGTATTTACATTGGGAATAATGGTAGCGGAGGAGGGACTCGAACCCCCGACACAGCGGATATGAACCGCTTGCTCTAACCACCTGAGCTACTCCGCCGTATCAACTGTGTGATTGGCATCACCGGTTTTCGTTCCGGCGGGGCGTTCCGCTTCGCCCTCCTTGCCGGTTGGCAACAGAATATCCCGCGTGTACTCCTTGCAATGCAGGGAGGTGGTTTGGTACTGGAACTTCAAGTTGCACGTGGCGCGCCAGGCGCACACGGCGCATTCCGTTACGCTCATCCCGAAAACCGAATGAAATGAAAATTCTATCCAGCCGGGAGCGTCATGTCAAGAATATGTGTAGAAAGGTGTCCCAGTTTGAATATCAAATAATGGACAGATCCTTCACTTCGCTTGCGCTTCGTTCAGGATGACAATGTTATCAACGGATTTTATATTGTCATTCTGAGCGTAAGTGAAGAACCTCCCCTGCACTTTCAAACTGGGACACTACCTGTAAAAACGTTGTTAGGGAACGCATCGGGACGGCGGTGGAAGAGGAGCCGTGGTCGGGCGATATCCAGTAGGGGCGATTTGCTAATCGCCCAGGGTAGGTCAACGGGCCGCCAGCATAGGAATCCGTGGTCGGGCGACCACGGGGAAGCGGTAGAGCAGGAGCCGAGGTCGGGCGATATCCAGTAGGGGCGATTTGCTAATCGCCCAGGGTAGGTCAACGGGCCGCCAGCACAGGGAACCGTGGTCGGGCGACCACGGGGAAGCATCGAAAGAAGGGCACGGGGAAGCGATTATAGTGCGAGTGGGGGGGAGCCGGTAACGCCGATCAGTCGTTCTGCGTACCGGTGGCGTAGGCGTGGCGGATCTTTTTGCGCAGGGCGGCGAAATCTTTCATGGAGTCTATGAACGCCTCGAAATCCTCCTCCGGCAGTTCGTGCAGGACCCTGTCGAACTCCACGGATCCGGCGCCGTTCCATATGTCCCACGCCAGGCGGGCCAGTATGTCCGCCGTGTCCTCCAGGTCCAGCGTGTCGGGGTTGGCTGTGGTGTCGAACCTTTTGCCGTCGCCGGGGAACAGGATGGAAAGGAGCGTGGGGCGGTTGCGCAAGAGGGTTTTGATGGCGTTGATGCGCATTAAAACGTTGGTGGTGGACAGTTCGCTCATGGTTTAAAACCTTTAGCCCAGGCCGCACATGCCGCTACGGCATCCGGGCATGTTGGGGGAGCCGCAGGGGCCGGAGGTTTCGCACCGGGGCGGCAGAGCCGGGCCGGAATGGGCCACCGACGGGGCGAAGACCGACATTTTCTTTACAATCGAACCGCTGGAACATTTGGGGCAGGTGAGCGAGGCGGCGCTTTCGGCGGTGAAAACCAGCGCCTCGAACCCGGCGCCGCAATCCGCGCAGGTATATTCGTAAATGGGCATAAAACCGGGTAAACTCCAATTAAGCTTTGAACCTTTATAATATCCAAAAAATGTTGTATTTTCAATTTCAACTGGTAATATAGGAACCCTTCATAAGGCCACGCCGGAAGGCGTTTTTAATATTGAGAGGAAATAAGGAAAATGGCAGATAAAACTACCGCCGGCAAACTGGCGAAAGCTACGGAAAAGCTGAAAGCCGTAAAGGGCGGTGAAGACGCCGTGGCCCTGCGCGCGGCGAAGAAAAAAGTGAAACGCGCCCAGCGGAAACTGAAGGTTGAAAAAATCATTGGCGCCCGCAAGGAGGCGTATGGGACCAACCGGCAGAAGAACCTGGACAAGGCCGCCGAGAAAGCGGCCAAGCTGAAAGCCGCCAAGGAAGCGGCCCTGAACGCCGCCGCCGAAAAGGCCGCTGGCGCAGGTTCGGCGGAGTAACTTTAATACCGCCTTCACCCGGCATGGCTTTAAATGGCCGGGTGAAGGACGCTCTCCGATGATAGACCCCTCCGTTATAAAACCCCATCTGGACCGTCTTTTAAAACGGTTCAATAAAAGCTACCTTGCGCCAGACCCGCTGGCCGCCGCCCTGGAGTTTGATTCCAACCCCGCGGACCTGGAGGTTTCGTGCCTCATCGCTGGCGTGTTCGCCTATGGCCGGGCGGACCTTATCCAGCGCAACGTACACAGCATTTTGCGCTCCATGGACTGCTCCCCGGCGGAGTTCTGCGACCGGTTCGCGGTGAAAGATGACGGGAAATGGATGCGGGGGTTTTCGTACCGGTTCAACAAGCGGGAAGACCTTTCGGCCCTCATAAAAGCCATAGGGAGCGCCCGGCGGAAACATGGTTCGTTAAAGGCCCTGTTTCTGGAAGGGGACGCGCCTTTGGAAGAAACCATATTGCCGGGGCTAACCCACTTCGTGACCCATCTTCGCCGGTATTCGGGTAGAAACGCCCAGTCGTTCAACACGCTGTTGGCCGACCCGTCGCTGGGCGGGGCATCCAAACGGTGGAACCTGTTCCTGCGCTGGCTGGTAAGGAAAGACGGCGTGGATCCCGGCCCGTGGCATGGGGCCATATCCACCGCGCGGCTGGTGATTCCGCTGGACACCCACGTGGGGCGCATAGCGCGTCAACTGGGCATGCTGGACCGCAACGCCAACGACTGGAAAGCCGCGCTGGAGCTTACAAGGTTTTTGAGAAAGCTGGATCCGCAAGACCCGGTGAAATACGATTTCGCCATTTGCTCATATGGCAAGCTGGGCTATTGCGTGCGGCAGGTTGATCCGGAGAAATGCAGGACGTGCGACCTGGACCCGGTGTGTTCACGGTTGCACGCGGAATGACGCGGGAATCCGTGGCCGGGCGATATCCAGTAGGGGCGATTTGCTAATCGCCCAGGGTAACCCAGCGGGTTGCCAGCACGGGAGTCCGTGGTCGGGCGACCACGGGGAAGCGTTGGAAAACCGTGGTCAGCGACCACGGGGAAGCGGTTGGAGGGGCACCTCCTTTATGGCCAAACTTGCTTCATCCGCTTCGCCGGGGTCGCCCGACCCCGGGTAGGAATCAGAAAACACCCTCCCCAAACCCCTCCATCGAAGGAGGGGTGAAGAGCAGGAGCCGTGGCCGGGCGATATCCAGTAGGGGCGATTTGCTAATCGCCCAGGGTAACCCAACGGGTTGCCAGCACAGGAGTCCGTGGTCGGGCGACCACGGGGAAGCGTTGGAAAACCGTGGAAGGGCGACCACGGGGAAGCGGTTGATGGGCGGGTACGGGGAAGCGTTCAACGGACGACATAAAGGGGCAGAACTGTTTCGCGCGTTAGCCCTGTATCCGGCCGATAAGGTCGCCAGCCTGGTCTTTGAGCTCCTGATTGTCTCCCGCCTGTTCCAGGACGGCGCGGGCGTTCTCCAACGCCTTGTCCGCGTTTCCTGTGATCCTCTGAAGGTTGGCGAGCAACAAACGGCCGCCGGTGAAATTTGGACAGGCGTTGATCATGGAGGCCAGGATGTTCTCCGCGTCGGCGGTCTGGCCGTGGCCTATGAGCATGTTGGCCAGGGTTATGTACGCCTCGGGGCGGGTTGGAACGCGTTTTATGGCCGCCAGGTAGCGTTCGGCGGCCTGTTGTATCTGCCCCTGGCTCTCGGCGTTTTCCCCGTCGCCCAAAAGGATGATATATCCGTATTCGGAGGAACTGATGAACATGGAGGCGTGCTCCATGCCGTTCTCCAGTTTCGTCAGGTAGGTGTCCGGCTTTAGGTCCGCGAATTCGTCCAGCGCCCACCAGGAAAGGTGGTCTTCATATTTGTTTTCGGAGCCCGTTTCCCTTAGCCATTCCTTGCCGATAGGGAGGTTTAAGATAAGGCCCATGTTGGCCCGTTCCATGGCCGAATGGAAAAGCGCCCAACCGTCGTCTTTGGTGAGATGCTCCAGCATGTCGCCGATGATGATGATGTCGTACCGGCCCAGTGTGTTTATAACGTCTTTGGCGTCGCCGATGTGGATCTGGTCGTATATGTAACGCTGGTGGGGCTGGATGTATGGCTCGTAAATCTCGATACCCTCGATGCGGGTTTTCCATTTGTCTTTTGTCACCCGTTCGTGGAAAACGTCCAGAAGCTCCCGGCACAGGAACCCCCAGCGGCCGAACCCGATACCCACATCCAGCACGCTGGCGGGGCCGTTCTTTAGCACGTGGAACAGCACATGCCGCACATGGCCGATGGAGCTGGTAGCCATTTACAAAACACCTCTCGAATCCGGATGAGTGGATATGTTACCACCCGTTACGTTTCACGCAATGTTAAAAGCGGGCTAAGGAGTCCGTGGCCGGGCGACCACGGGGAAGCGGTAGAGCAGGAGCCGAGGTGGGGCGATATCCAGTAGGGGCGATTTGCTAATCGCCCATGGTAAGTCAACGGGTTGCCAGCACAGGAAACCGTGGTCAGCGACCATGGGGAAGCGTTACAGTAGGAGCCGTGGTCGGGCGGCCACGGGGACGCGGTTGGGGGGGGGCAACGCAAAGCCGGAAGGGGGCAAATAATCCGCGGAACCGGGCAGTTTGAGCTTGACTTTTATTTTGGAAAAAGAACACAATTTATGTCCCGAACTATGCTTGGATACGATGTGCCGCAAGGGTTCCCGGGTGTTTTTCAAGACGGTGATTCGTCCAGTGTATTTAAGGCGGGGAATGTCTAAATTATTAAAAACAAGGGGCGTGGAGAGAACGACAGCATGGGACTCAATCTTACACAGAAGATATTAAAGAGCCATCTTGTGGAGGGCAACCTCAATCCCGGCGAAAAGATCGCCATCCGTATTGACCAGACCTTGACCCAGGACGCCACGGGCACCATGGCGTACCTCCAGTTTGAAGCCATGGGGATCCCCAGGGTGAAGACCAAGCTTTCCGTATCCTACGTTGACCATAACACTCTGCAGACCGATTTCAAGAACGCGGACGACCATCTGTATCTCCAGAGCGTTGCGGCCAGGTACGGAATCCACTTCTCCCGCCCGGGCAACGGCATTTGCCACCAGGTGCATCTGGAGCGGTTCGGCGTGCCCGGCGGCACACTGCTGGGCTCCGACAGCCACACGCCCACCCAGGGCGGCCTTGGCATGATAGCCATAGGCGCTGGCGGGCTGGACGTGGCCATGGCCATGGCGGGCCAGCCTTTCGAGCTTCCCTGCCCGAAAGTGCTTTCGGTGCGGCTGGAGGGGAAAATGGGCCCCTGGGTGTCCGCCAAGGACGTTATTCTGGAAGTCTTGCGCAAACTGACCGTGAAGGGCGGGGTTGGCAAGATAATGGAATACACCGGCCCGGGCGTGAAAACGCTCAGCGTGCCGGACAGGGCCACCATAACCAACATGGGCGCGGAGCTTGGGGCCACCACCTCGGTATTCCCTTCGGACGCGAAGACCCTCGAGTTCCTGAAAGCCCAGAAACGGGCCAACGCGTGGAAAGAGCTGGGGCCGGACAAAGGCGCGGTTTACGACGAGGAGATTGTTATCAACCTGTCGAAACTGGAGCCGCTGGTAGCCCAGCCCCATATGCCCGACAACGTCATAGAGGCCCGGAAGCTTAAAGGGGTGAAGGTGACCCAGGTGGCCATAGGCTCCTGCACCAACTCCTCTTACCGCGACCTGATGATAGTGGCCAACATGCTCAAGGGCAAAACGGTGCATCCCGGCTGTTCGCTGGTCATCAGCCCCGGCTCCAAGCAGGTGTTCAAGATGATCTCCGACAACGGCGCGCTGGCCACTTTGATAGCCGCCGGCGCCAGGATACTGGAGTCGGCCTGCGGCCCGTGCATAGGCATGGGGGCGGCGCCCAACTCCGCCGGGGTGTCCCTGCGCACGTTCAACCGCAACTTCAAGGGCCGCTCCGGAACCGACGATGCGGGCGTGTACCTTGTAAGCCCCGAGACCGCGGCGGCCTCGGCCCTGAAAGGGGAGATAGCCGATCCGCGCAAGGCGGGGCTGAAATACAAGGGCGTCACCCTGCCCAAGGCTTATGAGATTAACGACAACATGCTGGTGGCGCCCGCGGCCCCGGCCAAGTCGGCCAAGGTGGAGATAGTGCGCGGGCCGAACATAGCGCCCCTGCCCAGGTTCGACGCGTTGCCCGGCTCCCTGTCGGGCCCTGTGCTGTTGAAGACCGGGGACAACATCACCACCGACGACATCATGCCCGCCGGGGCGAAGGTCCTGCCCCTGCGGTCGAACATCCCGGCCATATCGGAATTCGTGTTCGAGCGGGTGGACAAGAGTTTCCCGAAACGGGCTAAAGACGCGGGCGGCGGTTTTGTTATCGGCGGCGCCAACTACGGCCAGGGCTCCTCGCGGGAGCACGCGGCCATAGCGCCCAAGTATCTGGGGGTGAAAGCGGTGATAACCAAGTCTTTCGCCAGGATACACATGGCCAACCTTATAAATTTCGGCATCCTGCCGCTGAATTTCGTCAACGAGCCGGACTACGACAAGATAGACCAGGGGGATGAGCTGGAGTTGGACACTTCCGACCTGGGGAACCTTGTGGTGGTGAACAAGACCAAGGGCGCCCGGATACCGGTGAAACACGCCATGGGCGGCCGGGACCTGGACGTGATGAAGGCGGGCGGTTTATTAGGCTACGCCGCCGCCAAGGCCGCCGCGAAATAATCGCGCGGCCTTCGGCCGTTGTAATCGAAAACATGTAAGGGCTTTTAAAAAGGAGCGGGAATGGCGAAGAAGAAGATAACCGTCATAGGCGCCGGTAACGTGGGCGCCACCACCGCCCAGCTTCTGGCCTACAAGAAGCTGGCGCACATCTACCTGGTGGACGTGGTGGAGGGCATACCTCAAGGGAAGGCGCTGGACCTTATGGAGTCCGCCCCGCTGGAAGGGTTCGACTCCAAGATAGTCGGCCTCAACAGCTATGAGGAGACCGCCAATTCCGACATCGTGATAATCACGGCGGGCGTGGCGCGCAAACCGGGGATGACCCGGGAAGACCTGCGCGACATAAACGCCGGGATCGTCAAGAAATGCGCGGAAGAGGCCATCAAGTATTCGCCGAACTGCTTCATGATAGTTGTAACCAACCCGCTGGACACCATGACCTGGGTTGCCATGAAAGCCACCGGCCTGCCCAAGCACAGGATACTGGGCATGGCGGGGGTGCTGGATTCCACCCGGTTCCGCTCCTTCATAGCCATGGAGCTTGGGGTGTCCACCCAGGACGTGCACGCCACGGTGCTTGGGCTTCACGGCGAGGATATGGTGCCGATGCCCCGGCTGTCGTCGGTGGCGGGCATACCCATCACCGAACTTCTGCCAAAAGAGAAGATAGACTCCATGGTGGAACGCACCCGGCAGGGCGGCGGCGAAATAGTGAAACTGCTGAAGACCGGCTCGGCGTATTACGCCCCGGCCTCTTCGGTGGTGAACATGGTGGAGTCCATCGTGCTGGAGCGGAACCGCATCGTTCCAGCCGCGGCCTACCTGGAGGGTGAATACGGCATTAACGGCCTGTTCATGGGCGTGCCGGTGAAACTTAACTGGACGGGTATCGAGAAGGTTATCGAGCTGAAACTGACCCAGGAGGAGATGGATGCGCTCCACAGGTCGGCGGAGGCGGTGAAAACCTCCATGAGCCAGCTGAAGGTTTAACCGTCCCGTTACTTTTGCTGATTTGCGCCGCCGGGTTTATATAGCCCGGTCACCCCGGCCAAGCGAAGCGCGAGCCGGGGCCGCGACCTTATATGTATTTGAAAAGAGGCCCTGATCCCGGGTCTCCGCTTGCGCTACGCCCGGGACGACATCGCTGAAACGGCGCTAAACTATTTGGGCAACAGCCCGAAAAGACCTCTCCATTGAACCGGTAAATGTGTTATTTATTTAGGATAAAAAAAGTCTGGTGGCGGGTTTATGGAATGAACGGCGCGGCGGACCTGATTCGGGAAGCGGTTGTGGTGTTGGACCCGCATGGGCGGGTGGCCCAGTTTAACCGGGCGGCCTCCACCTTTTTCAACATACCGGCGCCCAGGGCGTTCGGAAAGAAATGGAGCGTCCTGGCCCATCCGTTTTTTGCGGGCGAAGGGGCCGTAGTGTTGCACGAGCCCAAAACCTTGCTGGGGGAGGCTTTTGAGGCGCAGGGCCAAACCGTGGCCCTGGTTAACGGGCAAAAGATACCCATCCATTACCGCCTGGCCAAAACGCGCTTCTCTAAAAGCGACAAGGCCATGGGCCATGTTATCGTCATGGAGCCCGTATCGGCGGCGCCGGGTAACGGAGCCGAGAAGCTTCGAGAGGTTGAGGCGTTCCGCAACCGCATAATGTCCGTAATCTCCCACGATATCCGGTCGCCCCTCACCTCCAGCATCGGGCTTCTGCGGCTTCTGCTACGGTCATCCAAAGAGCCTTTGGGGCAATGGCAGAAAACCGTGGTGGAAACCCTGGAGCGTTCCACGATCCAGCAACTAAACCTGCTTGAAAGCCTTGTGGAGCTTACGCGCATCCACAAGGGCACGGTGGAGATGAAGCCGGCGCCGGTGGAGGCGGTATCGCTGATCCGGGAATGCGTGGAGTCGGCCCGGAACATGGCCGGGGACAAGGGAGTGCGCCTGGAGGTACTGGAGCGGCCCGAGGCGTGGGTATTCGCCGATAAAGAGCGGCTGGCGCTGGTGCTGGGCAACCTGCTGGCCAATTCCATCAAGTACACACACCACGGCGGAACGGTAACCCTTTGCGCGGAGCCGGAAGGTGATGATGTAGTTATCATGGTGAAAGACACCGGCGTGGGCATAGAGCCGGAACGGATAAACAAACTTTTCGAAATAAACTCCAAAGCGGCCACGCTTGGCACAGCCGGGGAAAAAGGCGCCGGGCTGGGGCTTGCCATATGCAGGGAGATAACCGCGTTGCACGGCGGCGGGCTGGAAATAAAATCCAGAGAAGGTGAAGGCTCCACGGTGTGGCTACGGCTTAAGCGTTATTCGAAACAGGCGGGGTAGGGCGGAATAAAGCCAGTTTGGATTAGCCAGCCCCGCCGTCCACCATCCCACTCCGGAAAAATGCTAGAATAGTTCCTGTGCAGATTTCCGTGGCCGGGCTTTTCAAAAGTCCGGTGAAATCGCTCAAATACCTAATCCGGTCAAACGGTTTCAAGGCATTCAGGTTCCAGCCTTCCAAACCTTGATTTAACGGTTATTGCGCGCTCTAAAAAAACGCAAATTGCCTGATTTTCAGTGAATATATGGCGGGAAGACGAAAAGAGAAGAGATATTCGGCTGAGGAGCTAGGCATTAAAGGGCAACTGATCCTCTATCCCGATCCCATGCCGATTGACATAAAAGTATTGGACATCTCCAAAACCGGAGCCGGTGTGGTGACAGCCTCCATCATCGGCGCCGAACAGCGGCGCGAGATAGAAGATTTCCTTTCGGCGGCCAGGAAGGGGGTGCTGGCGCCTGTGCAACTTCTGCTGGAAGGCTTGCGGATACCCGTGGCCATAGTGAACAAGGTGGATGACACCCGGTACGGCCTTCACATCAGCGAAAGCGGCCACAAGGCCCTTGCCGCGCTGGCGGAAAAGGGGAAAGCGCTTTTCGCGCAGGTTATGGAGCGGTTGGGCGGCATGGGAGCGCCGGAGAAAGAGGCGGTTCTTTATGAGTACGGCTCGATAGCGGAGCTCCCCGGTGAAATCGGCAAGCTGGTGGGTTCGGATAATTTCGCCGACAATCTCACAAGGGCCCTGCTTGCCGCAACCGGGGAAAGAATCCGGAAGGAAGGTGGAGAGGCCAAGGGGCAGGAGAGAAACATGTGCGCCATGTTCATCAAGCTTGCGCGGGAGAAAAAGGCCAATCTTCCACTGTTCACCGGGATAGCGCTGGATTACCTGCTCCATGTGAATACGGAAACCGGGCTGGCTGACCTTCTGCCCGCCGCCGCGGACATGATAATCAACGACGGCAGGATCGTTTCCGGCGCCGAGTGGGAGGCGATCAAGAAAAAGGCCGGTTCCGCCGGGCGGGAAAAAGGAGCCGTTCCACAACCCCTTGCGGATATGCCCGCAACCCACCCCATTGTCCGCCTTATAAAGCTAAGGTTTGACACTTTCAATTCGAGGAGGTTTTTTCTTAGCAACCTGGGGGACATTGTACGGGAACACTATGTAAAAACTTTTTCAGATCCGGCGGGCCCGGTGGCGGAATTTTACGCCAGGAGCGCGGATAACCCGAAACTGATAAAGACAACCCTGGCCCGGTGGATCCAGAACGAGATAAACGAGCGGAGCGGAGAGCGGACCAACCTTTTCGAGAGCTTGTTCAAACAGGCCATGTATGAGTTCATGATGAGGGGCAGGACGTCCAACATCACCTATGACGATATTTGCGACATATACGATGGCAAACTGCCGTACGACCTGATGGTGGTCAGGGAAAAGTTCCTGGGGGCGGTATGCGGGGAGATAGACCGGGGGGTGACGGCCCGGCTGGACGAATACAGCCGGGAGATGGATTATGACCTGGCTAAAAAGGAGGCTGAAAAAGAAGAGGCCGTTAAAATAAGCAAGATGACGCCGGTGGAGCTTGTGGTCCGCTTCCTCTGGCCCAAGGTGCTGTCGCTGGGCCTTACTTCCAGCGTTCAGAGGGAAGTGGCCAAAACGGCGCTGGAAGAGGATAAATGGCGCCTTATCTACGCCCTTGGCGGCGTGCTTGTTATTCCCCATTTCGCGTATAGCGAGATGGAGTCCCTTACCCGCAAAAACGCGCAGGGAGGCGGGCTGGACGACCTGTTCACAAAAATAGACCTGTCTGCGATGTATTCGAAAACGGTGCAGGACGCCAACGGGAAGGAAGTGCGCGACCTGTTCGGGGCTTATGTGGACTCGCTGAAGCCGGACTTCGCCCGGGAAGCCGTGCTGGACAGGGTGATCAAACAGACGCAGTGGAACACGTACCATATACTCAGCCGTTCAGCCGCGCATTTCGGCAAGGTTTTCGGCAAGAACGACGCGGAAGTGCTAAAACTTGTGCGGGAGAGCGCCATAATGCTTGAGCCGCCGGAAGAGGGGATGGTTTAACAAGTGGCGGTTGGCGATGGCCCGATCTTCGGTGGTGTCCCAGTTTGAATTTCAACGGCCTGTTGCCCGAACCGTTTCCCGCAATGTCACACCGGCCAAGCGAAGCGCGAGCCGGGGCCGCGACCTTATATGTATTTGAAAAGAGGCCCTGATCCCGGGTCTCCGCTTGCGCTACGCCCGGGACGACACCGCTGAAACGGCGCTAAACTATTTGGGCAACAGCCCGTCAAATAACAGACATATCCTTCACTTCGCTTGCGCTTCGCTCAGGATGACAATGTTATCAACGGCTTTTATATTGTCATTCTGAGCGTAAGTGAAGAATCTCCCCTGCACTTTCAAACTGAGACACTACCCGATCTTATTTAGGTTCGTTTGTTTTGGTAATATTGACGGGGAAAGCGATTCCTTTAAAGGCCAGCCAAAAATCACGAGTAAAATATTTATTAAATTCTTCCCGCTTCATAGCCCTGTTTGGCTCTCCAGCATTTTTGCGCGCTGTAAAAAACCTTTTCGCTCCCTATACCGTAGAGTAGAGTCTCCAAGAGCCTATAATCCAAAAGTCACTTTCAGGGCGTTGTTCACTGCTGTCATGTCCGTTATGGTTCCAAGGGCTTTGTCTATCTCAACCAGCCGCACAGTAGCCACATTGTCCATCATGATCACGGAATCGGTAAGCAATCCGGCCTGTTTGCCTGTATTTGAATCCTTGTTGATTCTTATGCGGCAGGGATGGCCGTCACGGGCAAGGTTGCTTGTTATCATGGCTATGATGACTTGATCCAATTCTGTATTTGGAGTATCGGCTTGAACCACCAAGGCAGGACGGCGTTTTGCGGTTATGAGATCAGAATTGGGAAAAAGGACTAATACGATCGCCCCTTTCTTAAACCTTGTCATAAATATCCATCCCCTCGGCGTTCCAGTCGGCTTCAAATGTTTTCAGCCTGCTTTTCAGATCAGCCGCCTCGGTTATTGATATTCCGCGAGCCTGCAAATCAATCGATCCCGCTTCCCCCGAATTCAGAAAGGTCACAATTATTTCTCCTTCCTTCAATTCCGGCTCCTCGTAAAGCTCAATCTTGCCGTTCTTGTAATGACCCCTTATTGCCTGCAACATGTTTCAAGCCCTACCATATTAATGATGTCATTATAACCCAGTAAATGTCATTGACCACATCGCTGGCGCCGGTGGTTTTTATCAGCAACTCCCCTAACCGGGGTGAAATTGCGGACATTCGAGACTCTCCTTATAATCACGCCATAAGTTTAATCCTTTTCGGCAAAACCAGGCAATCTTCGACCGGTGTTTTTCATTCCGGCAATGTTCTTTGCGCCAGCTGGTGTTAGAATTGCCCCGTAACAACGCGAACCACCCATGCGAATAAACAACGCGCTTATAGACGAGGCCACTTCGGAGGCGTTTCCGATGGTCTGCGGGCGGGTAATCGTTACCGCCCGGGACGGGTATTGGCTGAACGAGGCCATCCGCGCCACCACGGGGCTGGCCACCTCCATCATCGGGTGCGACGCGGAGGCGGGTGTGGAGCTTTACGGGGTGGAAACGCCAGACGGGCGGCCCGGCGCATCTATACTTATCTTCGCCCGCAGTCTGGAAAAGCTTGGCAAAAGCCTGATCAAAAGGATAGGGCAGGGCGCCATGACATGCCCCACCACGGCGGTGTTCAACGGATTCACCGAGGGGGAGCCTATGAACACGGGGCGGCGCATACGGTATTTCGGCGACGGGTATGAGTCGTTAAAAACAATCTATGGCAGAAACATGTGGAGCGTCCCTGTTACCGAGGGGGAGTTTCTGGTGGAAGAGGTTTTTAGGGCAAAAGAGGGGTTGGCCGGGGGCGCGTTCATCATAATGGCCCGGTCGGCGGAACCGGCGTTGGATGCCGTAAAACGGGCGCGGGAGGCCATAGCGCCCATGCCGGGGGTGATACTGCCGTTTCCCGGCGGCGCGGCCAGGTGCGCGTCCAAAGTGGGTTCGAAACGGTACCCGTTCCTTACAGCCTCCACCAACGGCGCGTTTTGCCCCGAGTTGCGGGGAACGATTGATTCCCGCGTTCCGGAAGGGGTTCAAAGCGCGCTGGAGATAGTGATAGACGGGGTGGACGGGCCAAGCGTAAGGAATGCCATGCGGGCGGGGATTATGGCCGCATGCGGGGCGGAAGGTGTGGTTAAGATAACCTCGGCGGAGTTCGGCGGCCAGCTGGGGGATGTGAAAATCCCGTTGCGGAGCCTGTTTGAGGGTTGAAACGAAAAAAAGCGCGGGCCGTTGAAAACCCGCGCCTTTTTTATTTGCCGTTAAAAAACGCCTTAGCGTTTTTCCATACCCGCCGGTTGTTTGGTAACCTGCTGGGCCACCAGGTTATTACCGCTGGTGTTGTGCAGGTCGTGCCACACGTTGGCCGGGGCCACAAAAGTGGAGCCTGGTTTTACGGTCAGTTTTTCCTCGCCGCTTTCGTCCAGGTAGAACGTGCCTTCACCCTCCAGCACCGTGAAGATCTGGTCGCCGGTGGGATGGCGGTGATAGCCAAGCCGCTGGCCGGGCTTGAAGTAATAAACGTCCAGAGTAACCACATCTGTTTTGCAGAGGGTCAGCTTGGGGACGCTGTCCTCTTTCCACTCGGCGCTGGAAAAGATATTACCATTCTGTATGGCCATGCTAAAAAACACCTCCTGTTATCACAGTTAAACAAAACGCCCCCCTGTAACGTTCAATGTTATTTGCCGGGGCTATTCGGGCTTGACCCGGCATCGGGGCTTCGTCCATTCCCCGTTGAGGCCCTGATCCCGGCTCGCGCTACGCTTGGCCGGGATGACAAATGGCGCACCGCGAGTTTATCGAAGGGTGACATGGAACGAGCCGCAATAAAATGTTGAGCTTCACCGGGGTCGCCCCGGTCTTCCGCATAGGAATCCGTGGTCGGGCGACCACGGGGAAGCGTTCACATGGCGACCACGGGGAAGCGTTCACATGGCGACCACGGGGAAGCATTTAGAAAGGCGGCCACGGGGAAGCATTTAGAATGGCGGCCTTTGGTAAACGGTGGGGAGCGCGTTAAACCGTTAGCGTCCTGCCGCCGTCCACCACCAGGGTGTGGCCGGTTATGTAATTGGCGGATGCCAGGAATACCACCGCCTTGGCGATATCTTCCGGCTGGCCGAACCGGCGCAGGGGTATCCGTTGCAACATCGCTTCCAATGCGGACTGGCTTAAACCGTCTTCGGGTTCCGTGATGGCTCCGGGGGCGATGGCGTTCACCAGTATGTCCGGCGCCAGCTCCACGGCCAGTTGTCTTGTAAGGCTTTTGAGGGCGGCTTTGGTGACGGCGTAGGGGGTATAGTCTTTCTTGGCGAAATCGGCATACACGTCCACCATGTTGATTATCCGGCCCGGCGCGGCTTTCCGCAGATACGGCGCTGAATTTATGGCCACCACTCCGGGGGCCGTGACATGCACGGATACGAAACCGCCCAGCGACGCGCCAAAGGAGTCCAAAGGGGTTTTGGCGAATATGGAGGCGTTGTTCACCAGCAAATCCAGCCCGCCGAAGGTATCGAACACCCGCCGGGGCAGGGCGGCGGCTTCTTCCTGTGAGTCCAGCGCGGCTTTGAAAATAATCGCGGAGCCTTCGCCGTGCCTGCCGTTGATTTGAGCGGCCAGGGCGGCCGCCTCGGATTCGGAACTGTTGAAATGGATGGCCACCCGGTACCCGTTTTGGGCCAGGGCAAGGCAAATATGGGCGCCAAGCCTTTTGGCTCCGCCGGTGACCAACGCTGTTTTTCCTGCCGTCATAACAACAAAGTACCAAAACCAGTAACTTCTTGCCAGCGGTAAAGGCTTTGTGAAATAATACCAATCGTAAATCGCGGGTGAGTTTATAACGTAAAAGTGGACGGATTCGTTTCGGCCACTTTTTTTGTTTCATAGGCAGGTTAAATTGACGGGCGAACTGGAAAAAATCAGGTCCATTGCCCAACCGGTGGCGGAAAGCTTCGGCGTGGAGCTTTGGGACCTGGAGTTTACGGGCGGCCACGGCTCCCGGGTTTTGAGGATTTATATAGACAAACCGGGCGGAGTGACCGTGCAGGACTGCGCCGACGTGTCGCGCCAGGTGGGTTTTGCGCTGGACGCGGAGGATTTTATCCAGGAGCGGTATGTTCTGGAGGTATCTTCCCCGGGCCTTACGCGACAGCTTAAAAAGCCGTTGGACTTTCAGCGGTCGCTGGGCAAACTGGCGGTTTTCAAGCTGAGAAAGCCGGTGGATGGAGAGAACAGGATATTGGCGGTGATAGACCTGGCGGACGATACCAGCGTCACCGTGACGGTGAAAGAGGGCGGACAGACGGTCCGGCTGGATTATGCGGACATCGCCCGGGCCAACCTGGAACTGGAATTTTAAGACGGAAATAATGTTATGACCTCTGAACTGATGAACGCTTTGCGGATGGTGGCGGACGAAAAGTCCATGGCCGTGGAGGCGCTTATCGCCACCATTGAAGACGCCGTGGCCATAGCCGCCTCCAAAAGGCTTAACCGGGAGAACCTGGAGGTCCATTTCGACCAGTCGCGTGGGGACTTCGAGCTGTACGAGCTTTTAGAGGTGGTGGAAGAGCCTACCGACAAGCTTGCCCACATAAGCCTGGATAAGGCGCTACTTCTGGATCCCGCCAGCGTAATCGGTTCGGTGGTGAAGAACCGGGTGCATATGGAGGATCTGGGGAGGATAGCCGCCCAGTCCGTGCGGCAGATGATCCACAAGAAAGGGCGGGAGGCGGAGCTTCACCGGCAGTTTCTAAACTATAAAGCCCGTGTCGGTGAAATGGTTACCGCCCGGATGGCCAAACGGGGCGAAGGAGGCATAGTTTTCGATTTCGGCGAGGTGGAGGCCATTTTGCCGCAATCTGAACAGCTGGCCCAGGACAAGTATGAGCGGGGGAAACATTTCCGGCTATTAATAGCCGAAGTTTCGGAAGGGCGGAGGGAACCTGTCATCACCCTTTCGCGCACCCATCCGGGGCTTTTGCGGAAGCTTATGGAGATGGAAGCGCCGGAGCTGGCGGACGGGTCGGTGGAGATTGCCGCCATCGCCCGGGACGCGACAGGCCGGTCGAAAGTGGTTGTGAAAACCATCAAGAAAGACATAGACCCGGTGGGGGCCTGCGTTGGAGCCCACGGTGTGCGCATAAAACCCGTGATGCGTGAGCTTTCGGGGGAGAAGATAGACATCTTCGCCTGGAGCGAGGACCCGAAGAAACTTATCAGCGCGGCGCTTATCCCCGCCAAGAATATGAAAGTGTTCCCGGCGGAGAAGGAAAAGCGGGCCGAGGTGATAGTGCCCGACGACCAGTTGTTGGCCGCCATCGGCAAAAAAGGGGTGAACGTTAAACTGGCGCAGAAAGTGACCGGCTGGCAGTTGGACGTGATGAGCGCCAAGGAATGGGAAGAGTTTCAGGCCAGGAAAGCCGGGCAGGGCGCTGAAGACCGCCCAGCCCGTGAAGACAGGAAGGGCGCAAAACCCGCCGGAGAACAATCGGGCGGTTAAGGAATTCCAGAGGGGATTCTTGGGCCTATGTGGCCGCCATACCGGGGAATCCGTGGCCGGGCGATATCCAGTAGGGGCGATTTGCTAATCGCCCAAGGTAAGTCAACGGGTTGCCAGCACAGGAATCCGTGGTCGGGCGACCACGGGGAAGCGAAAAAAGGAATCCGTGGTCAGCGACCACGGGGGAGCGTACAGAGGCGACCACGGGGAAGCGAACATTGTCATGCCGGGCTTGACCCGGCATCGGGGCTTCGTCCATTCCTCGTTGAGGCCCTGATCCCGGCTCGCGCTACGCTTGGCCGGGATGACAAATGGCGCACCGCGAGTTTATCGAAGGGTGACATGGAACGAGCCGCAATAAAATGTTGCGCTTCGCCGAGGTCGCCTGACCTCGGTCTTCTCCATTCCGAATAGGAATCCGTGGTCGGGCGACCACGGGGAAGCGTTCACATGGCGGCCACGGGGAAGCGTATTGTATTAGGCCGGGCTATCTCACCACCAGGGTCGGGCAATGGGCGTGGCCGATGATTTTTTCCGCCGTGTTGCCCATGATAAGCCGCATAAGGCCCGTCCTGCCGTGGGAGCCTATGATTATCACGTCCGCCTGCTGTAATGCGGCGAAATCCGTTACGGCCGAGTAAACCGGGCCTTTTAATATGTCGGATTTGGCGGGCACGCCGGCTGATTTCGCCATTTCCAGCACACCGGCCAAAAAACCTTCCGCGGCTTTGGTGGCCGTTTCCTCGTTTTTCTGGCTGGAAGGTTCCACCACGGATACGGCGGTGATTTTGCCGCCGTAGGATCTGGCCACGTCGATAGCCTTTATGGCGGCGGCGTTACTGCATTTGGAGCCGTCCATGGCCAGCACGATGTTTTTGAAACCTATGGACGAATCCCTCGGCACCACCAGCACGTCCCGGGTGGAATAACCTATCACGCGGAAGGTTATGCTACCCATAAGCGCCCGGGCCAGCCTTGAAATGCCGCGCCTGCCCAGTACGATCAAATCGCAATCGTTCTCGTTGGCGTAATCGGCTATGCGCTGGAACGCTTCCCCCTCCACGCAAACTTTTTTCAACTTGAGCCCCAGCGACAAGGCTTCTTGCTCGGCATACGCCAAAGCGGCCTTGCAGGGCTGGCATACAGAGTCCCAGACCTTGTCCATCTCCATAACGCCGTATTCGCCGGTGTAGGCGGGGGCCACGGTCATGGCGGTGAGGTTTATGCTTTCGGTCTCGGTGTCTTGCAGGATGAGTTTTACGATTTCCTTGAAGGCGGTATGGCTGGAGTCCGACTCGTCGAGGGCCACAAGGAAGTTTTTGTAAACGCCCATGGTTTAATGCCCTCCAGCGGTCAAGATGCCCGACGCCGCCAGCGACAGGACGCCAATTTCAAGAATGACGATGGCAAGATATATGGTGTCTTTCTTCCTGGCCAGTAACGGCATGATGCGCAGGAAACAGGCTATGGTGACGCCTGACAGGAACGCCACGCCCACAAAATTGAGCATGTCCCCCTTGTGTAGCATGCCCGCCCAAGACCACCCGGCGCCCAGCCCCGCCTCGTGAAGATATTCGTTCACCGGCAATTTCCACAATTCCGGCAGTTTATCCAGCGGCACGTGAGGGGGCATTATCCCGCTAACGTAAAGGGTGAAAGTTGTGACAAGGATAAGCCATCCGATTTTCACCCCCACGTCCAGCATGTTGGCGTACACCAGCTGTTTATCGGTGGGTTGGGCCCGGTTTACGTGGTTATTGTTGTTCTTTTTATCAGCCATCGGTTAAATTCCAAACCCTTTAAGCACAGAGCGCGCGCCAGCCAGGAACAGCATCACGATAACAATATATCGCACCGAGGCGGGCCGGGTCTTGGACAATATTCTAACCCCGGTCATGGAGCCTAGCATGATGCCCAATAGCGAAGGGGTGACCAGCATGGGTAGGACCGCGCCCTTGTTCACATACACCCAGGCCGCCGAGGTGTCCGTGATGGAAAGGAGGAACATGCTGGTGGCCACCGAAAGTTTTAACGGCGCGCCCAGCAAAAGGTTCAACACCGGCACGTTGGCCCATCCGGCGCCCAGCCCGAACATGCCAGCCATGACGCCTATTAACACGAACAGGGCCATGCCCGCCGGGCCACGGTGGATTTTCCAGTCCACGTTCTTTTCCAGCGTCTCCTCGAAATAGATGCCGTGGATCCGCAGGGCCCTGGACAGGGCGCACGACTGGGGCACATTGGGATAATCCGACTTTTTGGCCTTGAACATGACCGCCACTATGCCAAGGATGGTGACACCCAAGGCTATCTGCACCACGTTGGTGGGGAGGGCCAGGCCGATCAGGGCTCCGCCGATGGCGGAGGTGGAGGCGATAAGCCCCATGGGCAGGGCCAGCCGCAGATCCGCCAGGCCCTTTCTTAAAAGGCCCGGGCCGGCCGCCAGCGCCGCCGAAAGGGCTACCAGCAACCCGGCGCCCCGCACAAAGTCCAGATGGAACGGGAAAAACCCGCTGACGATGGGAACGAACAGCACGCCGCCCCCCACGCCCCCCAGCACCGCCACGATGCCTATGAAAAAGGTGACCACGAAAAGCGCCAGAGGCCACACCCACCATGGGGTTGTGGATGGAGCTACCGCCTGGGCGGCTTCCACTGGCAAAGCGCCGTCCGCCGCCAGCGCGGCCCCGGCGAAAATCGCCAGGGTTATAAAGGTTAACGCGACGGTTTTACAGCTTGAAAGATTCAAAAACGCCCCTCCGGTCAATATGAAACAGCCTGGTAAGCTGGTTACCTGAGAATTCAACCCCTTTAGATGACGTTTTTCTGGAAAGGATTTAGGGTGGAGGATTTAATTTGGGAGGGGAACCGTGGTCGGGCGGCCACGTGGAAGCGTTCGATGGGCGGCAGTGGTGATAAACTCCACGGATAACGGGGGATTGTCACCCCGAGCCTGCCGAGGGGGAAGGGATTTGCCTGCAAGGGTCCATGGTCCGGCAAGCTTGCCATGACAGGCGCCTTATAAAACTGTCTTTAAAGCGCCCGAAAGCTGGTAACCTTTCCCTATGAATCAGACCATCCTGTTCCGCCTAAACGCCGATCCGGCCACGGGGTATGGGCATCTTTACCGGTGCATGGCGCTGGAACTGGCGCTTTCGGGGTTGGGGTACGGCTTTGCCTATCTGGTGAATCATGACGGGTCCGGCGTCTCGGAAAAAATCATGGGTGGCGGCAGGCGGGTGGCCAGGCTTCTAAAAGACGCCACCCCATCCGATGAGGTGGCTTGCCTTGAGGGTTTGGCGGACGAGCTAAAACCCGTGGGGATAGTGGTGGACCTTCTGCATTCCCAGGAAGATTTTATGGAAGCCGCAGGGCGTTGCTGTTCCGTGGTTCTGGCCATAGACGATGTTTACGGCAACAACCGCAACGCCCACATAGTGGTGAACGCCGGGCTTGGGGCCGACCGGGCCAGATACGCGAACATGAAAGCCGAACTTCTGCTGGGGCCGGAATATCTGCTTATCCGCCCGCAGTACGCGATAAGACGGGAGGCGGCGCCAGCCAAAGATCCCTCAAGGGTATTCATCTCTTTCGGCGGGTCGGATCCGCATAAAATCACCCCCAGGGTTATAGATGCGCTGAATATGGTTGAACACGCCGGGTTAAAAGCCACCGTGGCGGTGGGTAACGGGTATGGCGATCTGAAAGGGCTTTCCGCCCGGCTTGATTTGGCGGGATATCCGTTTGAATTACTTTCGGGGGTGGATGACCTGTCGCTGGAAATGGCGGAATCGGCGCTGGCGGTGTGTTCGGTGGGCAATACCGCATGGGAGCTGGCATGTGTAGGGACTCCTTCCATTCTCGTCACTTTTTTCGAGGGGCAGGAGCGGTTTGCGGATGGGCTTGCGAGGGAAGGGATGGCTATCTATTTTTCCAGGTCGCCTGAATTCAATGGAGCGGAACTGGCCCGGCTGGTGGAAGGGCTCTTGAAAGACCCGGCCCGGCTTTCGGTCATGGCGTCATCGGCGCTGAGGGTGGTGGACGGGCTAGGCGCTAAACGGGTGGCGGAGATACTGCATTTGGCGGTGAGGGAGCGGATGAGGAGAATTGCGAGCCATGGTTCGGCAGAGCCTGTCCAGAGCTTGCCGAGGGGCTCACCATGACAAATGTAGGGAAGGAGTCCGGGTGAGAATATCCCCAATAGTGGGAACATTGTCATGCCGGGCTTGACCCGGCATCGGGGCTTCGTCCATTCCCCGTTGAGGCCCTGATCCCGGCTCGAGCTACGCTTGGCCGGGATGACAAATGGCGCACCGCGAGTTTATCGAAGGGTGACATGGAACGAGCCGCAACAAAATGTTGCGCTTCACCGGGGTCGCCCCGGTCTTTTCTACTCCGCATAGGAATCCGTGGTCGGGCGACCACGGGGAAGCGTACAGAGGCGGCCACGGGGAAGCGTACAGAGGCGGCCACGGGGAAGCGAAAATTGTCATGCCGGGCTTGACCCGGCATCGGGGCTTCGTCCATTCCCCGTTGAGGCCCTGATCCCGGCTCGCGCTGTCGCTTGGCCGGGATGACAAATGACTCACCGCGGCATTTTCAGCTTTTGGCTTCCGGTTTTGGGGTGGATTCCTTGTCCACATCCTCGGCGGTGAGGGTTTCCTCTATGGCGGTCTGGATATATTTCTTTGGGTCTCGAACGATTTCGGTTTCTTTTTCGAAGTCTGACGCCATGTCGTTGAAGCTTTCTTTCACTTCGCGCATGGACCTGGTGAACTCGGCGTAACCCTTGCCCAGGGCCCGGGCTATCTCCGGCAGTTTGGATGGGCCAAGCACCAGCAGGGCCACTACCAGGATGACCAGCATTTCAGGGATACCGATACCGAACATGTTCCGTTAATAGCTAATGGTTGATTGGTAGATTATCTCAAACATTGGAGTCGCCAAGGCGAAAAAAAACGGGAGGGCGTATAAAACCCTCCCGCGCGCAAATCAACCGGCTTATTGCAGGGCGAAAACCACTTTCCCGTCGCCAGCGGTGAGGCTTATGTCATCTATGGCGATGGCAAGCTCCCGCGTGTCTGTTGGGATGGTTGTGGCCTTGTTTGCGCTGGTAAATTCGATGATGTTCCGGCCCACCTTTAGATTCAACGGCAAGGGCTGGAATGGTTTCTGCTCGTACTTGTCCCCCCCGATTTCCCAGGTGGCCGCTTTTTGACCGTTAAGCGTTACTTCTATTTTGTTCGGCAACTGGATGGAGCCCACGCCGCCGCGCATGGTGAGGGTGACATCCGTATCAACCTCAACCACAATCTGGCCCTTATCTTTGGTCCACAACCACCAGTTCTTGCCGTCGGGCGATCTTTCAAGGTTGTGCCAGCCGGGCCCCAGCACGATGTTTTTAGGCCCGTCGCTTCCGCCGCCGAAACAGGCGGGGAAAGCCAGGGCGAAGGCCATAAGAAAATAGAGCGAATATCTATAAAAACCGGAACTCAAGGTTTTATTCTCCTGAAGCTTGTTGTTGTTACTTAGGGCAAAATAAACTGGAAACATAGCACAGAACAAACCATATATCAAATGGGTGGTGTATCAGTTTGAATCTCAAATAACAGACAGATACTTCACTTCGCTTGCGCTTCGCCCAGGATGACAATGTTACCAACGGCTTTTATATTGTCATTCTGGGCGTAAGTGAAGAATCTCCCCTGTACTTTCAAACCGGGACACTACCATCAAATGATTAGAAATATTAAAAAATGGTATACTTGTTGAATCAATGAATCGTTACAGTGTTATTCTCCCGGGGGAGTAACGTTCCGGGGTTTCAGCGCCTTTTAAAGCCTTTATTTTGATTGGGAATGGCGGCGTTTGGAAATGCCGTCCACGGCACGGGGAGAGTGGCGGTTTTTTCTCATCAGTAAAGCAATTAGTCCCAGCGCGGTAGAGTCAAACATGTGTATAGGGCTGTAAGGGAAGATGAGCGCCGCCGAGCCTGAAGACAGGCTGTTGCACGATTTCCTCGAAGAGGCCGAGGACATGGTGTCCATGGTGGAGCAAAACTCCGCCAGGCTGGAGGCCAAGCCCGAAGACCTTGAACCTATCCACGAGATATTCCGCGGTGTCCATTCCCTGAAGGGGATGAGCTCGTTCTTCAACCTCACCCATCTCAAAAGCTTCAGCCACGAGTTTGAGAGCTTTCTGGACCTCGTAAGGGAAAAACAGATAGAGGTGAACCAGGAGATCGTCCATTTCATCCTGGACGGGGCCGACCACCTGAAGAACATTTTCAACCGTCTGCGCGCCTACGGGACAGACACGGAGCTGGCCGCCAACGAGCAGGAGTATCTGGAAAGCATAGACGAGAAGATAGGCGAGCGGAGCGCCGAGCGCAGGTACGAAACCCTCCGGGTGGAACTGCTCCGCTACATGAACAAGGTGAAGGACGAAGGGGAGTTCGAGGAGGACTCGCAGGCTAAAGAGGTGTTCGACATCATAGGCAAGATAGCCCCCGAGCTGGTGGAAGACCGGCGGAAAAGCGCCATCACCAACGGGACGAGATGGATCCGGGCCGGGCAGGACATCAGCCGGGAGTACATGGCGCTAAAGAGCCTTATAGCGGACGCCATGGCCGACAAGCCCGTGGAGAACGGGTACAAGATATTCATGGAGAACGTTGAAAGCCTGGTGTCCATAAGCTCCGCCTCCGGCGATGGCGAGGCCGTGGCCATGCTGGAGGAAATGAAAGAGAACTTCGAGATGTTCTTCCAGGACGAGATAGGGATGGACTCCATGCTGGCGGGGATGATTTCCGAGGGGCTCGGAAAATACGCCGCGGACATCCAGGAGGAAAAACCGGCGGCCCCATCAAAACCTTCCGCCCCGGGGGCCAGGCCGGAAACGGCGCCCGGCGGGGAGGCGGCCAAAGTCAAAACAGTCCGCGTGCGGGAGAGCCTTCTGGACGAGTTTTTGGACCAGATGGGGGAGCTTATCACCATCAACGAGCTGTTCAACAACATCCAGCGGAAACTGGACGGTGGCGAGTTTGACGGGTTGTCGGTGGACATGAAGAGCAACAACCAGGCGTTCCGCGAGCTTTCGGGCCAGATGCAGAAGAGCCTGTACGAGGTGCGCAAGGCCCCGGTGGAGCGTGGCTTAAGCAAGCTTCCCAGCATCGTGCGGGGGATAGCCAAGGAAACCGGGAAACAGATGCGGCTGATAATGACCGGCGGCGACACCGAGGTGGACAAGAGCCTGCTGGACAAGATAGAGAACATCCTTATCCATTGCGTGCGTAACAGCGCGGACCACGGGCTTGAACCACCCGAAGCGCGGATAGCCGGCGGAAAACCAGCCGAAGGGACTATTCGCATAGATGTGCATTCCGACGGGAGCAACCTTTACATAGCCATATACGACGACGGGCGCGGGGTGGACGTGGCGGTGGTGAAACGCAAAGCCGTGGAGAAGGGAATGCTTTCCATTGACGCGGCGGCGAAACTGCCGGAGACGGAGTCGCTGAACCTGCTCCTTCGCCCCGGATTCTCCACGGCGGAGGAGGTCACGGAAACCTCTGGCCGGGGTGTGGGGATGGATGTGCTTATGGCCTCGGTGGCTGGAATGGGCGGGTCGTTGAAAATGGCCAATACGCCGGGCCGCGGGTTAAGGATAGACTTCTCGCTACCCCTGGCCTACGCCACCAGGATAAAGCTGGGGCTTACGTTGGGGGTTGGCGCCAGCGCTTTCCTTATTCCGGCGGAGAACGTTAGGGAGTCATTTAAAGCCTCGAAGGAAGACGTTTCCACCGTGGAGGGGAAAGGGGAGGTGGTTAGCCGCTGGGGGATGTTGTATCCTGTAATAAGGCTGGCTGAGCTGTTCGGCGTTAAGGCCAGGAAAACTACCGTGTGGGACTCCATCTGCGTCCTGGCCGAATCCAAGGGGCAGGCGGTTTGCCTGGTGGTGGACGAAATGATAGGCCAGCGCCAGATAGTCTATAAACAGCTTACCGTTAAAACGAGGGAGCCCAACGCGTTTGAGGGGATCTCAATACTCGACGGCAGGAACATGGCGCTCATACTAAGCGTGGAAGGCATCATAAAACAGTTTCGGGAGCAAGCGTGACCGATGGAAAAGCCCATTGAGAAGAAAAGGATATTCGTCCTGCCAGGTGAGATAGCCCTTACAAAACAGCCCGCGGTGATCGCCACCCTGCTGGGCTCGTGCGTTGCCGTATGTCTGTACAACAGCAGGGAACGGTTCGGGGGAATGAACCATTACATGCTTCCAACGGGCACAGACAGGGGCATGCTTGGCAAATACGGCGATTATTCCACGGAAAAGCTGGTTTCCTCCATGCTCCAGGTGGATCCGAACCCGGGCAACCTGGTTGCCAAGGTGTACGGCGGCGGCGCTGTGGTGGGCCATCTGAACAGCGGGTTCGACATTGGCCGGCGAAACATAGAAGTGGCCCTGCAGGTGTTGGGTGGCAGAAGGATACAAATAGCCGAAAAGCTTACCGGCGGCGACAGCGGGCGCAAGATATTCTTCGACAACTACACCGGCGAGGTGGAGATGAGGATGATCCAGAAATCGGAGCTTACCCAACAGCTGGAGGCCAAAAAGCGCGACCTGGCCGGAAGGAAGATACGCACCCTCATAGTGGACGACTCCTCCACCGTGCGGAGCATCCTTCGCAAGGCGCTGGAGATGGACGACGAGATCCACGTGGTGGGAGAGGCGGAGGACGCTTTCGACGCCCGCACAAAAATAGTGGAGCTGGACCCGGACGTGATAACGCTGGACATCATAATGCCCAAGCTGGACGGGGTGTCTTTCCTGAAGAAGCTGATGATCCATTACCCCAAGCCGGTGATCATAGTAAGCTCCGTGGCCCAGAAAGGGAGCAAGATGCGGTTCCGCGCCCAGGACATAGGCGCCGTGGACGTGGTGGACAAGGAGGATCTGAAACTTTACCAGGGGCTGGACACCGTTCAGCGGGTGCTTTCCGCCAAGGTGAAGATGGCCGCGCACACCCACGTGAAGAAAAGAAACCACGAGGAAGTGGCTAACATTTGAGGATCCGTGGTCGGCGACCACGGGGAAGCGGTTAAAGGGCGGCCACGGGGAAGCATGGGAAATAGGTCGCCTTCTATGCTTCACCGGGGTCGCCTGACCCCGGGTCCTACTTCATCCGCTCCCACATAAATATCAGGAATCCGTGGTCGGGCGACCACGGGGAAGCATAAGAATATCCCCAATAGTGGGAACATTGTCATGCCGGGCTTGACCCGGCATCGGGGCTTCGTCCATTCCCCGTTGAGGCCCTGATCCCGGCTCGCGCTGTCGCTTGGCCGGGATGACAAATGGCGCACAGCGAGTTTATCGAAGGGTGACATGGAACGAGCCGCAATAAAATGTTGCGCTTCAATGAGGTCGCCTTATATGCGCTTCACCGGGGTCGCCTGACCCCGGTCTTCTTTAAACAACGACAGTAGCGACAGGAATCCGTGGTCGGGCGACCACGGGGAAGCGTTTAAATAGGCGGTCACGGGGAAGCAATTAACTGGCGGCCACGGGGAAGCGTTATGCGGACGGGCGTTTCCGGGCCTGCGCCCGGTTCACCCCTCGGCAGGCCCGGGGTGACAATAATGCGGGCCTTGGGTAACGATTAAACGTTCTCCTCCAGCCAGTTGTTGTCCCCGGTTTTGCGCGAGCCGCCCGGCGGGGCCGGTTTCGCCTTTGATCCTTCCACCACATCCACAAGCTCCCGCACAATGGTTTCGAAAATTTTGGCCTGCTCCTTGAGTTGTTGCGCGGAAGCGGCGGTTTCCTCGGCGGTGGCGGCGTTTTGCTGGGTGACGTCGTCCATGTGCCTTATGGCCAGGTTCACCTGTTTGACGTTGGCCGCCTGGTCTTGCGAGGCGTTGGTGATGTTCTCCACAAGGGTGGCCACCTCGCTGACGTTTTTATTGATGCCATCCAGCGCCATTCCGGCTTTCTGGGCGGTCAGGTTGCCATCCTCCACGGCTTTGGCCACGTTCTGGACGCTGGCTATTATGTTTCCCAGCGTGGCGCCAGCTTTAACGGCCACGCTGTTGCCTTTGCCGATCCGGTCCACCACTTCGTCAATGATAGTGGATGTCTCCTTGGCCGCCTCCGCGCTACGGCCCGCCAGGTTCCTCACCTCCTCGGCCACCACGGCGAACCCTTTGCCGGCCCTTCCAGCCCTTGCCGCCTCCACGGCGGCGTTTAACGCCAGCAGGTTTGTCTGGAACGCGATTTCGTCTATGGCCTTTATGATCTTGCTTATCCTTTCGGTGGAGACGAGCAGGGACTTCATGGCCTCCGTCATTTCGCCCACGTCCCGCTTGCCGTTCTCCGCAAGGTCGCGGGAGCCGCCGGACAGGTTCTTTATCCGGCCCATGGTATCCAACAGCTCCTTCATCAGCGTGGAGCCGCTTTCGGATTCTGTTTTCATGCTGATAACGTGGGTGTTCACGTTGTCCGCGTCGGTGGCGTTATGGGCGGTCATCTCTGAAATTGTCTGGACGCTCGCGGTAGTCTGCTCCAGCGCCGCCGCCTGTTTCGTGGCGGAATCGGCTATGTACTGGCTGGCCTCGGCCACGTTGGACGCGGCGGAGTCCACCGATTCGGCGCTTTCGATAAGCCTTCCCATCGTTAACCGGAGTGGGCGCGTGATATTCCTGCTGGCCAGGAAAGCCACCATTCCCATTATCGCGCCAAGCTCCACTACCAGCGATCCTATCATCCACGCCGCGTCCACGTTGCGGCGGTGGTCTATGGCTTCCATGGATATGGTCATGCTCACGCCGCCGTTCACCGAACCGGCCTTGCCCTCGTGGCAGTCCATGCAATTGATGGAGCCGCCGCGGTTTTCAGACATTATGAACGGCACAACCGCCCGGAAAACCCTGCGGCCGTCTTTTTTCTCCACCGTGTATTCCTTGACGCCGGTTTCCAGGATCCGCTTTTCCATCCCATCCCTGGGATGCTCTTCGGCTGTCCCCCCGCCATACTGTTCCGCCAGGGATTTGCTCCGGAAAACCCGGATGTCTTCAAGGCCGCTGGTGGTGCTTTTCATAAGCTTGAAAAAGGATTCGCGTTCGCCGATGGTCCCCTGGACCATCATGGTGTTAAGGGAGCTTAGGACCGTCTCGGCGATGCCGCCGGCGAAGGCGTCCATCTGTTCGATGGCTTGCTCTTCGGCCCTTTGCAGGGAAAACAGGATGTTAAAGGTATAGAACAATCCCATGATCCCCGCCAGGGAGATCATCAGTTTTTGTCCCAATCCGAGACGCGCAAACCAGCGGAACATTTCATCCCCCATGAGCGACGCAAACGTATATAGGACCGGCCGTCCTGCGGGAGCGCCGGGAATGCTACGAAACGTAGCCGGCGTGTTAGGTTGATTTTGCTCCTTGTAGGATTTGCTTGTCAAAACCTTTGTTGTTATTGGCGCCTGTTAAGCGCAAATTATACTTGCTCCAGAGGACGGGGCGACTTTTGGGAGCGGGACACAAGGAAGGCGCGAGTTACACGGGCGGATTGCAAAACATATGCGGAACAGGAATCCGAGGTCGGGCGACCACGGGGAAGCGGTTAAAGGGCGGCCACGGGGAAGCATGGGAAATAGGTCGCCTTCTATGCTTCACCGGGGTCGCCTGACCACGGTCTTCTCCACTCCGCACAGGAATCCGAGGTCGGGCGACCTCGGGGAAGCAGTTAAATGGCGACCTCGGGGAAGCATAAGAATATCCCCAATAGTGGGAACATTGTCATGCCGGGCTTGACCCGGCATCGGGGCTTCGTCCATTCCCCATTGAGGCCCTGATCCCGGCTCGCGCTATCGCTTGGCCGGGATGACAAATGGCGCACCGCGAGTTTATCGAAGGGTGATATGGAACGAGCCGCAATAAAATGTTGCGCTTCACCGGGGTCGCCCCGGTCTGCTTATGCTTCACCGGGGTCGCCTGACCCCGGTCTTCTCCACTCCGCACAGGAATCCGAGGTCGGGCGACCAAGGGGGGGCGTCTAAAAATCTTACTGTGGCGGCGTCTGGCTGATGTAACGGGGCAGGAGCCACAACACCCCCAGCGCCATGGCTATGGTGGTAAGGTTCACCATCACCGATATCCCGTGCAGTTTGCCGAACTGTTTTCGAAGCTCTTCTTTTTTTACCGTGTCCTGCTCTATCCTGGTCAACCGCTTCACCTCCCGCGCCTGCGGGCCGTTTACCAGCCCAGAATAGGAGGCGAGACAGGCCATGACCAGCAGGATGCCCAGCCCGATCCGGACTTCGGAGGTGTATCCGGTCATCTTCCCCATCATGGCCAGAGTAACGATGGCGATAAGGCAACAGATGATGCCCATGGCGAAATATTTCGGGAAGATCTCCCCCACCACGTCACCGGCGGTTTGCCGGTCCAGCGCCTTGAACACGGCTGGGGCGCCGATGAACGAAAAGAAGATCATGGAGCCTGTCCAGATGGCCATGGAGAGAAGGTGGAAGTATTTGACGATAGTCATCATCTTTTCTCTTTAATACGCGGTGATGAACGCTGAGACCTTTTCATCGTTCTTCATTTGTTCGGCGGCGCGGCGCGCGGCGGACTCGGTTTTGTAAGACCCTACGCGAACCCGGTACCAGGTGGCCCCGTTCTTGCTGAAAGGCTGGATGTTCGTCATGTGCTGTTTTGCCTTCAGCCGGGCGGCCAGTTTTTCCGCCTCCGGTTTGGTGGCGAAAGCGCCTACCTGGACCGTCCATGCTTTCACGCCGGGCTTGCCGGGCTGGACAGCGTCAGGCGCCGGTTTTTCATTCTCCGGTTTTTGAGGCGCCACGGCGGATTTTTGCGCGGCCTTTTCCGCTACGGGTTTAACTTCCGCTTTGGGTTTTTCCTGTTTCTTCTCTTCCATAGGCGCTACGGGTTTGGCCTGCACCGCCGGGGCGCTTTTCGCGGATCCGGTTTTTGATTCTACCGCCGGTTTCACGGGCTCGGCCTCTACGGGTTTGGCGGCGGGTTCCGGTGAGCGGGGGGCGAAATCCCCCGGTTTGGGTTGATCCTTGGACAAGGTTTTCAGGAACGTGAACTGCTCCGGAGCCACGGCCTCTTTTTCAATCTGCCGCTCTTTGATGATGGCTTCCGCGTCCAGCCGTTTGGGGGTGACGCCCGCTATGGCCGGGGAGTCCTCGCCGCCGGTGTCTTCACCCGTAGCGGTTTCCTGGTTGCTATCCTTGACTGTGCCGGTTACAAACCCTATGGCGAACGTCAAGCCCGCTATGGCGGCCAGGCTAGACAAGAGTATGGCCAACTGCTTGCCGCTGAGCATTACCCCTTTTTTCCCCTGTTTCCCTTGAGATTTGTTACCCATAACCTTTTCTTTACATCCGTTCCGGCGCGTTTACGCCCAATAGCCAAAGCCCGTTCCTGAACACTATCCTGGCCGCTTCCACCAGCGCAAGCCTTGCCTTGCTCAATTCCAGGTCTTCCGTGACAACCCGGTTATGCTTGTAAAAATAATGGAAAAGCCCGGCCACTTCCAGCAGGTATTGCGGGATGGGGTGGGTCTGGAAATCCCGGGCGCAATCGGCCACCACGTCCGGGAACATGAGAAGCTTCTTTACAAGCCGCAACTCGTCTTCACCCAAAAGGTTGTTAACGCCGATTTGGGCGAAAGGAACCAGCGGCACGCCCCGCTCACGGGCGGTGACGAATATGTTAACGCACCGGGCGTGGGCGTACTGGATGTAGTACACCGGGTTTTCGTCGCTCTGCTTTTTCGCCAGGTCCACGTCGAATTCCATCTGGCTTTCAATGGAGCGCATGAGGAAGAAGTAGCGGGTGGCGTCCGCCCCCACTTCGTCCATTATCTCCCTCAGGGTGGTGAACACGCCGCTCCGGGTGGACATGGCGATAAGCTCACCCCCGCGTTTGAGGTTTACGATTTGCACCAGCCGCACCACGAGGTTGTCGGGATTGGCGCCAAGCGCGCTCACCACGGCTTTCAGGCGGGGGACGTAGCCGTGATGGTCCGCCCCCCAGATGTCCACCATGGTCTTATATCCGCGGTCCACCTTGTTCTTGTGATAGGCGATGTCCGCCGCCAGGTAGGTGGTGGGGCCGTTGGCCCTTTTCACCACGCGGTCTTTATCGTCCCCCACGGTGTCGGTCTTAAGCCACAGGGCGCCTTCATGCTCATAAATATGGCCGTCCCGCAGGAACTGCTCGATGAGGGCGTTCACCTCGCCGTCTTCGTGGAGCGAATTTTCGGAGAACCACTGGTCGAACCCCACGCGGAAATCGGCCAGGTCTTTTTTTATCCCTTCAAGTATGGCGTCGGCGGAGAATTTGCGGGCCTTGGCCAGCGCCTCTTCGGGAGGCAGGCTAAGGACGGCCTCGCCCTCGGCTTTCAAAAAGTCCCGGGCGACGTCTTTCATGTATTCGCCCTTGTAGGCAGGCTCGTCGAAAGGCTGGCCCAATAGCTCCCGGGCGCGGGCCAGGGTGGAGCGCCCCAGGTTGTCCATCTGTAAACCCACGTCGTTTATGTAATATTCCCTGTGGGTGTCGAAACCGGCCCATGAAAGGATGCGCGACAGGGAATCGCCAAAGGCCGCGCCCCGGCCATGGCCTATGTGCAAAGGCCCCGTGGGGTTGGCGGAGACATATTCCACGATAACCCTCTGGCCCCCGCCGAAGGCGGATTTGCCGAAAGCTTCCCCCTCGTTGAGGATGGAGCCCAGCGATCCGGCCCATTTCTCCGGCTTGAGCCGCAGGTTTATAAATCCCGGCCCGGCTACGGTAACCTCGGCGAACTCCCCCTCGGCGGTTATCCCCTCGGCGATCTTCGTGGCGATGGCCCTGGGGTTGGACTTTAACCGGGATGCCAGTATCATGGCGATGTTGCAAGAGAAATCGCCGAATTTTTCATCTTTGGGCACGGATATTTCGAGCGACGCCGGAGCGGTGGCGTCCCACCCCTCCACCGGGGCGATCCGGGCGAAAGCCCGTTCAACAACACGTTTTACAGCTTCTTTCATCTTCCCTGCGATAATTGCGGAAATTAAATAGGCTAAAACCTTCGGCGATAGATGTCAAACAGCTACCATATCATGGAATGGGTATTTTCGTAGGGGCGAGCCCATTCAAGGAATATGAATCCGTGGCCGGGCGATATCCAGTAGGGGCGATTTGCAAATCGCCCAGGGTAAGTATCGGGTTGCCAGCACAGGAATCCGTGGTCGGGCGACCACGGGGAAGCAGTTAACTGGCGACCACGGGGAAGCAGTTAATCCGTGGTCGGGCGACCACGGGGAAGCGTTCAAGAACCATGGTTCGGCAGGTTCGCCATGACAAACAATCGCTGTCCCCGGCGGTTCCGCGTATTCTGTTCCAATGTAATGGCCGTTCTCTTATAATTGCCCACTTACCCCCGCGCCATTTATAATCCGCATGGCGCAATTTTGGAGTTTGGATGGAATACGTCAAGTGGTTCGTGGACGTGATGTTGCACCTGGACAAGTATCTGGGCTACATCATAGGGCTTTACGGCGCGTGGACTTATGTGATCCTGTTCGCCATCATCTTCATGGAAACTGGGCTGGTGGTAACGCCGTTCCTTCCGGGGGACTCTTTGCTTTTCGCCGTGGGGGCTTTTTCAGCGCTGGGGCATTTCGACGTTTACCTCGTTGCTGGCCTGCTGATTATCGCCGCTGTGCTGGGGGATATGCTCAACTACTGGATAGGCTATTACGTTGGCCCGAAGGTGTTTTACAAGGAAAACTCCTGGCTGATAGACAAGAAGAACCTTATCAAGACCAGGGATTTCTTCGAACGCCACGGGGGGAAGACCATCATCATCGCCCGGTTCATGCCCATCATCCGCACCTTCGCCCCCTTCGTGGCGGGCATAGGCAGGATGAGATACGCCCGGTTCTTCGCCTACAACGTGACCGGGGCGATTTCATGGGTGGCCCTGTTCGTGTTCGGGGGTTATTATTTCGGCGCCATTCCCGTGGTGAAGCAAAATTTCACCCTTGTCATCATGGGCATCATAGTTATATCCATCACGCCTGGAGTTTATCATTTCACCCGGAGCTGGCTGGACTCAAGAAAGGCCGGAAAACTGAAACAGCCGGGCGCGCCTGAACATTTATAGCGTATCGGTTTCCAGGGAAAGCCGCAGAAAGCCGCGCTTGGGACGAAAGGTTCATTCCTCGCTGGAAAGAAGCTTCTCGACAAACGTCATCGCCTCTTCTTTCGTGTGTATCTCCCCGGCCAGCCGCGCCACGGCCACTTCGTTGAGCAGGGAACCGATAAGCTTGCCCTGGGGCAGATGGAACAGTTTCATTAGTTCCGTACCGTCCAGAAGGGGCTCCTGTTTGCCTTCTACGCGGAGGGTTTTCTCCCACATGGTGAATATCTCACCGGCCACTTTTATCTCCAGCGCGAACCGCTCTTCCGTTTTCATCACGCCCCGGGTGGCCTGGGAGTCGGCCAGGGTGTGGAACATCGCCGGTATCAGCCAGAAGCCCATGTCCCGGATGAACCGGGAGGCGGCCTTGGGAGACAAGCCTCCGTCCACAATCCCTATGAATGGCCGCAGATGGTTTTTTATCAGCGTCACCACACCGTCCGTCACGGCGTTTGGGGCCCGCAGGCGGGTTAACGCCTGTTTTGCCAATTCAGCGCTGGCCTTTTCGTGGGCGTGGAATGTCGCCTTGCCGGTGTCATCCACGGCTTTGGTCGAAGGTTTGCCGATGTCGTGCAATAGGGCCGCCAGTTTTAATACGCTTGCGCGGGGCCAGCCGAACGATACCGGTTCGGAAAGGATGGGGGACATGGCGTTGATCCATGGGTTCATCCATTCCGGCGGAGCCGAGAGGATAGCGTCCATCAAGCGCAGGGTCTCCAGCGTATGCCCAAGCACGTCCAGATGATGCCACCGGTTCTGGGTCACTCCACGGGTGGCCGCAAGTTCCGGGAACAGGCTGAACAAAGTTCCGTCACCGGCCATGCGGTTGAACGCCATGTGGGATTGGGGATGGCCCAATATCACCACAAGCTCCCTCAAAAGCCTTTCGCCGGGCATGCGGCCCATTTCCGCCATGGAAGCCTTTATGGCCTGGGCCATGGAAGCTTCGGGCTCCAGCTGATGGCTTAACAAAAACCTGTGGGCCCGCAGTACCCGCACAGGGTCTTCGGCCATGGAGCCGGGGGAGGCGAGGCGGAGGATTTTGTTTTGCAGGTCTTTTAGCCCGCCCAAGGGGTCGTAAATCTCGAACCCGCCGCCGACAGGCTCGGCGGCCACGGCGTTGATGGTGAAATCACGACGGGTTAAATCGGCATCCAGGGCGCCGCCTTGCGCCATGGCCACGTCCACGGTTTTAATGTCTGGCGGGGCGCTGGTTATTATGCGGGCTATCTTGCGCCCTTCGTCCAGTATCACAAAGCCCAGCGCCGAATCCGCGCAGAAGGATTTGACGGCGCGGGTTGGATCGGTGAGCGTTACGATGTCCACATCATGGACGGGCAGGCCCAGCGCCGAATCCCTGATGGCGCCCCCCACAATCCAGCAGGGGATGCCACGCCGGGAGAGGGCTGACATCAACTCACCCACGGCCGCGCCATGCTCCCGGATGGCGTTAGAAAGTTTCCCGGGAGCGTTGGCGATAAGGCCCATGGCCGCGACTACATGGTTGGGATGGTGGAGAGGAACTCGGAGTTGGAGCGGGATTTCTCCATCTTGTCCAAGAGCGACCGGTACTTGGTGAAATTCTTGTCCCCCGCCAGGGCCTTCACCAGTATCCAAATCTTTTTCAGGTCATCGGCGGTCTGCAGTTTTTCCTCTTTGCGTGTGCCGGTTTGCCCCAGGTTTACGGCGGGGAAAATGCGTTCCTCGGCCAGGGTCCTGTCCAGCACCACTTCGGTGTTGCCGGTGCCTTTGAACTCCTGGAAAATCACCTCGTCCATTTTGCTTCCGGTATCCACCAGGCAGGTGGCGATGATGGTGAGACTGCCGCCCCCTTCGATGTTCCTGGCGGAGCCGAAGAACTTGCGGGGGAATTCCAGGGCTGTGGACGCCACGCCGCCGGAGAGGGTCTTGCCGCCCCTGTTGTCCGTAGCCTTGTTGAAGGCCCGGCCCAGCCGGGTGATGGAGTCCACAATAAGCGCCACGTGCTCGCCCGCTTCCACCAGCCGCTGGACCCGCTCCAAAACAAGCTCCGAAGTCCTTATCTGCTCGCTCAACGGAGCGTCGAAACTGGTGGCCACCACTTCGCCGCCAACGTTGCGGTTGAACTGGGTGACCTCCTCGGGGCGCTCGTCTATCAGGAAAATTATCACCCTTAATTCCGGATGGTTCTTTTTCATCCCCTTGGCGATGTCTTCTAAAAAGGTGGTCTTGCCCGCCTTGGGAGGCGACACCAGCAAGGCCCGCTGGCCTTTGCCGATGGGGGAGAACAGGTCCATAATCCTGGTGGTCAAAGGTTTTGTACCGGTTTCCAGTTTTATTTTCTTTTGCGGGTCGATCACGGTGAGCCGGTTGAAATGGGTCCTTCGCATGGACTGCTCCACGGAAAGCCCGTCTATTTTATCAATCCGCTCCACGGCCACGTTGGGTTGTTTCTGGCTTTTCTGGATGCCGAACCCTTCCACGAACATGCCCGGCATGAGCCGGAATTTCCGGACGAGGTTTTGCCCCACGTACGGGTCCATAGCGTCCATGGCGTAGCCCCTGTCAATCGAGCGCAGGAACCCGAACCCCTTGTCTGTAATGTCCAAAACGCCGGAAACCGGCTCCATATCTGGCATATATCCTTTTTTACAAGCCTTTACGATGCAATGCGCCTAAAACCGCGGCGCGGTTAATAATCCCTGGTGGTTACTGCTCCGGGTTAAATCGGAAGAGGGCGCAGGTTTTTTTTAGCCTTTCGCCTGGCGCTGTTGTCTAGAATGACGTGGCGCTGATTAATTTAAGGGTGATTCTTTCAGAGCCGCCAGCTATCCCGCCGGGTTAATATAAAACTCTCCGAGCCGGACCGGAAATGATCCGTTAAAGAAGTATATCAGGAAATGAGATTAGGTAAAGAAAAAACGATAGTGCGCCAGTATGAATTCCAATTAATGGGTAGATCCTTCGCTTCGCTCAGGATGACAATGTAATCAACGGTTTCTATGTTGTCATTGTGGCGCCTGGCCGCTGTCATTGAGGGGTAGAGCCGTTGTCATTCTGAGGCAGAGCCGAAGAATCTCTTCTATATTATCGAAGATGGGAGATCCTTCGCTTCGCTCAGGATGACATCCGTCTCGTCCAGCGCTTCGCTCAGGATGACATCCGTCTCGTCCAGCGCTTCGCTCAGGATGACATTCGCCCCGTCCTTCGCTTCGCTCAGGATGACATTCGCCCCGTCCTTCGCTTCGCTCAGGATGACATCAGCCACCTCTACCCGGCGTTAGAAAGTATGAACCAGCCCCATGTCCAGATTATAAATGTTATACGTGGCGTCCCGGGGGGAGAAGGCGTCTTTTTTATCCATAAGGCGGGCGTATCGTAGCTTGCCGCTGAGCCAGAGGGAAGGGGTGAGCCGCCAGCCGATGCCTGGCTCCAGATACATCTTCAGCCGCCCGGCGTCGTATAAAGCGTCCCCCTCGGCGTATCCGTTGGCCGACACGTTCCGCAGGCCCACAACCCCTGTCAGAGTCAGTTCGTCGGAATAAATGTAAACGTTGTTGAAGAATAGCTCCACCGAGTTGCCATTGGCGTTCCCCGTTTCAGGGCCCAGGGCGCCGTTCTCCCCGATGGATTCATTTTTACCCTGCCACCGGGCTATAAGGCCCAGGGAGCTTTCCCAATTCTCGGCCCATCGCCTTATGTAGCGCCCCTCCAGGCCCAACAGGTCGCCGGAATGGAAAATGTCCTGCCCGCCCTGCCTGTCGTTGGCGGCCTTGGTATATGTGGCGGTGAGAAGCGCGAAATCCTTATTCTCGGTGATGTTAACCATGCCGGTGGCCACGGCGAAAAACCGGTCGCCCGGTTTGAAGTTGTCATTTTCGGCTCCGGTGGTGGGGTCGAACTCCCCGGCGAAAGTGTACCGCGCGCCGATACCCGCCGCGCCCCAGGAAGACTGCCACGACGCCATGAAATGGGGCGTCATGTTGAATCCCGCGCCATACGAGTTCACCAGCATCAGGTCCTGGCTGATGTCTTCCACTATCACTTTGGCAAGCTCGCTGGTGGAATAGGCGTGTTTACCGGTGGGCAACGTGAAATCCAGCCCGGCCCGCAACGAGACGTCCGCCAATTTCATGGAGTAATAGGTGGCTATAGCGGTGTCTGTAAGTGAGTTTATATTAAGCCTGTCCGCAAAAGTGTCGCTGGGCTTGTATGAGGTGTTCACATAAGTGCCGGTAAGATATACGCCCCATTTCTGCGTATCGTAAGCGACTTGGGTATAGGCTAAAGACTGAGACCCGTCCCCGCCTGTGTCTCCGGAGCCCCAGTGGCCGTAGTTTGCGAATATGGAGACAAGCCACGGTTTAACGTTCTCACTACCCTCCTGGGCGTGGGCCGGTTGGAGGAACATGGCGGTGGAGAGCGTAAGGGCGGTGAGAATGGCGCGGCTTGAGCTCAATTTATGTTTATCCTTATGGTTACCGGGTTCAACCCTGGCGCGGCCTGCCCACCACCGCCGCCCTGCGACCCGCCGCCCGTGCCGCCGACATCGTAATGCCGCTCCAGCTCTTCGAGGGATCTGGAGTTATCGGGGGTTACCACGGGTGGGATGGAAATCCTGCGCCGGATATTGTCCACCACTATCTGCTCCGCCATGGTGGTTACCAGGTGGGGGCTTTCTATCCGGCTCTGGAACGGTATGTCCATCCGAAGTATCTGCAGGCGGTTGGGGTCTATTTTGAAAGGATCCACCGGGGGCAGGCCGTAGGTGATGGTTGTGCGGAACTGGGCCGACAGGAAAACCTTTTTATCTCCACCCAGCACGTACACCTGGCCCGGCTCGCCTTCCTCGCCCAGCAGGTCCACATTGGTGGTGTCTCCAATCACTTCCACAACCCAGTCCGGCGTGCCCGCCACCCCGGCTATGGCCGCCTTGGTGTGGTATTCGAACTTGGACTCGGAACTGGCCAGCTTGCTGACGGCGGATTTCACCCGGCCCAGCGTGAGGCCGAATATGGAGAAGGTGGAGCCCCGCTCGTTGCGATGCAGGTTTTTTATTACCAGGTCGCTCCCCTTGTCCAGCCGTATCAGGTTGCCGGTGTCGAACTGCACCTCCACCACGCCATTGGCGGAGGTAACAAGCCTGTCTCCAGCGGCGAAAGTGGCGCCTTTATCCACCTTGTATGTTTTGCCATCCGCTTTGGCGGTAACGCTCACGTCGCCCCGCACATAAACAGCCTTGGCGCCTATGGGAGTGTCGGCCATGGCGGGCGCCGCCAAAAGGATGAAAACCACCAGAATAAGGTTTAACGCTCTCATTATTTTTTAACAACCGCCTCCCGTAAAGGTCACGGTCTTGCTAGCGCTACCACCTTTACCGTCTGTGGCTGTGCAGGTTACCGATAGTTGAGTCAGGAACGCGCCGTCCAGCACGCCCAGCCAGTTATTCCATACATCCCATACAATAGCGTTGCTGTTCAGAACGGCGCCTTGGGGGAACGGATTGTAATGGCCGGACAAAGTGGTGGAATCCGAGTTGGCGCCGTTCAACCAATAAATGACAGAGACCGACCAGGTATATGTGATGCCGTCCCCGTCCGGATCGCTGGCGAAACACTCGAACTGGAATGTGTTGTCAAAACACCCAAGGTTATTAACGATAACCCCGTTATGCGAAAGCCAGTCGTCCAGCGCGTCCAGCTCGAACACGTCCACAAAGGATATGGCTGGCGAGTTGTTGGCGTTGGTCACATTCAGCGTGACCGAGCCCGTATCCGTTCCGCCGTCACCGTCGCTGGCTGTGCATGTAACGGTTACGGAACCGGCGGTTGTGGGGCTGTAGCTGACAGAAGAGCCGCTGGCGCTCCACCCGGCGCCGTCGGACCATGTGTATGTGATGGAGTCTCCATCAGGATCGGAGGCGGAACATGATAATCCAACGGTTTCGGCGGTGGTCGGCTCGGTGTTGTCCGCGGAAACGCTGTTTATGACCGGCGCCTGGTTAGTGACGGTTATGCCGAAACTTGCGATGGACGCGGCGCCGTGGCCGTCGTCCACGGTGACGGTTATGGTGTAATTGCCCGAATGGTCCGCCGACCAGCTGAAATTGGGAGCGGAGCCGCTTACGCTTCCGCCGCCGCTGAACGAGTATGAGAGAGCGTCACCGTCCGGGTCGGAGGCGTTCACGGTTATGGACACCGGCGTTCTTTTCGGCGTGACGGATGTTCCCACCGAGATGCCGTCTATCACCGGGGGCGCGTTAACCTCCAGGTTGAAATTCAGGTCCAGCGCCAGGCCCGCCCCCACAACGCCGGTCTGCGAGTCCGTAAAGGTCAGCCCCAGGTTGGTGAACACCACCACGTAGAAGGTGTATTCGCCATCGGGCAGATATACCGTGACCGTCAATGTGTCCAGCGGAACGCTTAACACGATGGTTTCTATGTTCGGGCCGGATATGGAAAGGGCCACCTGGGTGATATATGGCGCCAGCGAAAGGGCGTTCACCGGAGAGCTACCGGTAACAAGTTCATGAGTGTCCCGGTTATAGCTGTAACCGGAGGGGAAGTTTAAAGACATGTTGAGGGTTTTAGACTGGCCCGGCTGGCCGGAGCTTTCTTTGTCCTGCCCACCCTGCCCGCAAGAGACCAGCGCAAGGGAAAGAACGGCCGCCAGTATAGTGGCGCAAGGCTTAAAAATATTACTTCTCATTGCCTATCCCCTTAAAACTTCCGCTGGCGAGGCGGTTTAGCCCGCTGTTTGGGCGAATGATAACGCGGAGGTGAGATACTAATCAACAGTATATTTAATATAATTTATTGGACTGGATTCGGGGTATAGGGGAGGATGAAAAAACGTTTGTTCCCCCGATGCGCTGGAGGGCAACCTAAACCAGGTGAACTTCGCCTTTTTCCCCTTCAGCGCTTTTTAACCGCTTCACCGGGGTCGCCGTTTAACCGCTTCCCCGAGGTCGCCGTTTAACCGCTTCCCCGAGGTCGCCCGACCTCGGATTCCTATGCGGAGTGGAGAAGACCGGGGTCAGCGACCCCGGTGAAGCATAGAAGGCGAAGCCTTACGCCGGGGCGGTTCCTGCGGTTGCGGTACGGCGCCATAACGATACGCTTCCCCCTTGCTCACCCCGGTCCTAAATTCCGTCCCTGGTAATCCATGGTCGGGCGGCCATGGGGAAGCCAAAAAGCGTGGCGCTCCGGAAGGCGAGGGTGATTGCGTCTGCGTCTATTTCACCCCCACGGCATCTTCCATTTCATAAAAAATATCGTCCCCCGGTTTGGCTGGCAGTTTGAATCTCCCGGTCACCGTGACAGGGTCATAAACATACGTCACCGGTTTTACCGCATGGACCATCACAAGGCTTTCCGGGCCGCCGGGCAGGCAGAAAAAGCATGTGGAGGAATTGCGGGAGATAAGGAAAAGCGTTTGCTCCCTGGAAGCGCTGGAGGGCAACATAAACCCTGTCAACTTCACCTTTTTCCCATCCAGCGCTTTTATCCTTGGGTCGAACTCTTCGCTCATTTCCGGTGACAGCTGGTTTGGTTTAACCAGACCCAGAATGTCCCAGTCTATGGCGATTAACCCGTCCGCCGCTTTTTGGCTTGCAGTAACCGGCTTTGCGGCTTGAAACCCGGAAACGTTTTTAGTCATGACCCATGCGACGAGCGCCACAGGCGACAGAACGAAAACGATGATGAGCCATCTAGAATAGTTCATTTCATTTCCCTCCATCGGTCAACGTGTTGGCTACATCAGTGGAATATGCCTGGATGGCGGGAATCAGCGACGCGCTAAAACCCACCACAAAAGCCACTGGAACGAGGTAAAACTCCTTTGGCGACCAATAGGCCCAGCTTATGGCCATTTGCCTGGTTTCGCCCAGCCATGCGCCAAGGAACGCCACCGCCAGATGGCCCGCCACGATTCCAGCAACCACGCCAATGGTGGTCAAAATAAACCCTTCGCAGATCACGTGCAGGAAAAGTTTTCGCCGTGACGCGCCCAGCGCCCGCATGATGGCCAGGTCGTATTTACGCTCTTTCATGGCGTTGTACAGGGCGATGAAAACCCCCAGCCCCGCGGAGAATATCAATGCGAACGAGAAACCTTTCATAACCTGAACCCCTGCGCCCAGCGCCGTCATTATGCGGGCGGTCTCAAAGGCGGGCGAGGCGGCCTGCAATGAGCTTATGCTGTTGACGTAACGGGGGAACGAAGCGGCGGCCATGGGGGTGGAGTATTGGATCAGCAGGGCAGTGATCTCACCGCCTTCTTCATCATGGTCATGCTCCGCTTCATGGTGATCGCCAGCCTCTTCCTCGTGGTGGCCATGCGCTTCATGAACTTTCCAGACGCTCTCCACGGAAGTGAGGATGAGGTTGTCCAGCGCCGAATCCGTGGGGGAAAGAACACCCGTAACCTTATAGGGATTGTCGTGATGCTCCTCACCGCCTGCAGTCAATCCGTGGGAGCCTGTAAAACTGGCGCCTGGCCTTAATCCTGTGGTTTTAGCGACGCTGGCGCCAATAACAGCCTCCATGGGCGCCGCCCATAACTTCCCCTGGGCAACATTCGCGCCGTAATGGGCCGGATATTCCGCAGTGGTCCCGATTATGCGGAAACCCTGGGCGCTATCGCCAAGGGCCAGGGGAATGGCTTTTTTGACAAACCGGTTTTTAGATATGCTCTCCGCATCCGCGGCGGATATGTTGCCGGTGGGCGCGTCTATATGGAAAATGGCGGACATGATCAGCTGGGCCGGGCTCCCTTTGGCGCCCGCCACCAGGTCTATGCCCGCGGCGTCTTTCTGGAGCTTGCCCTCCACCTGGTCCATGACCACCACCAGCGCCACCACGCCGCCCACGCCCAAGGCCATCAGCAAGGCGTTGAGCAGGGTATTCAACGACTGCCGCCGTATATATATAAGGCTGATTTTGATTAGATTCATGGCGTTCACTCAAGCTCCAGCCGGTTTGTGAACCTGGGCTTTATCCTGCCGTCGTGGGTGACGATGACAAGAGTGGCGTTGAATTCCCTGGCCACCGACTCCAGCAGGCCCACGGTGGACTGGCAATGCCCGTCGTCCAGGCTGGAGGTTGGCTCGTCCGCCAAAATCACTTTCGGTCTGTTCACCACGGCGCGGGCCACCGCCGCCCGTTGCGCCTGGCCGGAACTTAAGCGGGACGGGCGCGACCCCGCCTTGTCTGAAATGTTCAGATCCGCCAAAGTTTCGGCCACCCTGGCCCGGTCCTGTTTCACTCCCGCCATGTACTGCGCCAGCAAAAGGTTCTCCGATACCGTCATGGCCTCCACCAGGTGGAACCGCTGGAACATGACGCCTATGTTGGCCCCCCGGAACCTGTCTTTGGCCGGTTGGGGCATGGCGGTGATGTCTTCCCCGGCCACTATCACCCTGCCGGAACTGGGCGCCAACAGCCCTGCCACTATGTTCAATAGAGTGGTTTTACCGCACCCGGACGGGCCCAGGACCGCCCAATGCTCCCCCTGGTTTACCCGCCATTCCTTAATATCCAGAACGGTTTTGCCGCCGAACCCGGCCCGCAAATTTTCGATGCCAAGCATGGATACCCCTAATTTGCCAGCGCGCTTTGGGCGCGAGCGGAAATTGTCCTTTGAAACAGAAACGCCAAACGGCGGTTCCGAAAAAATGGAGTCAAATTAATAAAGCGGGGGCGACCTTGCCGGGATGGCGCCGTAATACTGGGGGGCAGGTAATACAATGTCCGGGGAAAAGGCTATCGCCACCGTCATATGGCTGGAAAAAAGGGCGAAAGGCGGAACGGCTATCCCCGTCCCGGCGTTATGGAGAGCAAGGCACAGGCCGCATTCGGCGCCGCCATGGGGATCGTCGTGATGATGGGCGGATTCCCCGGCCAGCAACATGAATTGCGCCAGCACAAGCACAGAGGCGATCAGGAAGCCATTGCCAACCCGCCTGAGGGTGGATCCGCCAAAGCGAAATTTAGACAGCATACAATATCATCGGCAGGCGCGATTTTAATGTCAAGCCAATATCAGGAACCGTGGTCGGGCGACCACGGGGAAGCTTTTAATAGGCGGCCACGGGGAAGCTTTTAAAACAGATCCTTCACTTCGCCTGCGCTTCGCTCAGGATGACGATGTTATCAACGGCGTTTATATTGTCATTCTGAGCGTAAGTGAAGAATCTCCCCTGTACTTTCAAACTGAGACACTACCTGGTTGAAGAATCCGTGGTCAGCGACCACGGGGAAGCATGGGAAATAGGTCGCCTTCTATGCTTCACCGGGGTCGCCTGACCCCGGTCTTCTCCACTCCGCACAGGAACCGTGGTCTGGCGACCACGGGGAAGCTTTTAATAGGCGGCCACGGGGAAGCTTTTAATAGGCGGCCACGGGGAAGCTTTTAAAACAGATCCTTCACTTCGCTTGCGCTTCGCTCAGGATGACAATGTTATCAACGGCTTTTATATTGTCATTCTGAGCGTAAGTGAAGAATCCCCCCTGCACTTTCAAACGCCGGGCGGCCATGCCCTAAAAAGGCATGAACAGCATGGGGCTTTGCATGAACATAAGCCCGCCATGGGGGCGGTTCACCTGCCCGCGCTCATAAATGAACGCGAATATCTCCTCCGCCCGCTCTTCGGGGACCGTTACGGTTAAAACATCTTTTTCAGTGAGTCTGGCAAGCCCCTTGCGCCTTGTCGCGCCTTTGGCCCCGGCGCCCCGGGCGTGGTGGAGATATACCGTGGTTATCCCCTTTTCCCCCACCAGCGCCTCCAGCAGGGCATGGCCGTTCCCCATGGGGATAAAGCAGGTGATAACCTTGTGATTTACGTTCATTCGTTGCGCCGCTACCTGGCCTTGCGGGAGTATTTCTCTATAACCTCCGGCGGAACGTAGGTGGCCGCCTTGTCCAGATGGGTCATGTACATGAAACCCATGCCGGGGGTGGACAGTTTCCCGGCCACGCACATTTTCTCGAACACCCGGTTGGCCTGCTCCGTGGACACCACTATGTTTATCACCTCTTTTTCCGCGTCCACCGCCACGCCTAGCACGCCCAGCCGCTCCCGCATGCCGTGGCCCCGGGCGTAATACACCGTGGAGCCTTGCGCCCCGGCCTCCATGGCGGCGCGGGTAACTTCGTCGGCCATGCCTTTCTGCACGATGCAGGTTATGAGCGCCACATCGGTGAGCGCGGTTATCTGTTCGCCGGTGTTATTGTCCATGTTCACCTTCACTTATGGCTCATCCTGATCTTCCATTTTATCCAAAGCCCCGTGGCCAGCACGGAAATCACCGGCCCCGCCGAGGCCAGCGCCAAAATGCCGAACCCTTCGCTGGCGCCCACCGCCCCGCCGAACCCAAGGCCCAACGCCAGCGCCAATGGAACTGTCACCGGCCCGGTGGTTACCCCGGCGCAGTCCCACGCTATGTTGACGAACTCTTCGGAGGAAAAATATGTAAGAGCCACGGCCATGGCGTAAGCGGGTAACAACAGCCAGCCCAGTTTCAGCGCGAATACGGTTTTGGCGATGCCCAGCGCCATGCCTGCGCCCACTCCGGCGGACACGGAATAGATCAGGAAGGTTTTCTTGTAAGCGCCGTTGGTGAGGTTCTCCACGGTCATGCCCGTGGCCGCCAGCGCAGGCTCGGCCATGGTGGCGCCAAAACCCAGGATGGCGGTGAAAGCCAGCGCCACCGGCACACCCACCCACCAGGAAAACAGGGGCGATCCGGCCACGCCCTTGATACTCTCGAAAGCGGCCGGGGCTATGGAGCCGGACTGTTCCCCAAGCCGGGTCAGGCCGAATGTAAGCCCCACGTTGAACAGGGCCATTCCCACGAGGCACAGGGTGATGCCGTATATCACGATGTTGGCGCGTTTGATCCGCTCCCGCACCACAAGGCGCAATACCAGGTAAAGGAAAACCGCCACCGGGGCCACCGCCCGCAATCCTGCGACCATGTCCGCGAAAGGGGGCGTTTCGTGCCATGGAACCATATTGGGCGCCAAAGCCGGTTCGATAGCGTAGGCTGGGAGCATGCCGGGCGACTGCCAGTGAACGTAATAGGCCAGCGCCAGCACGCCGAACACGGGGAATATGGAGGCCATGGTTACCACACCGAATCCGGACAAAGGCTCGTCCCCTTTGCCCGCGGCGGAAGCTATGCCGATGCCCATCGCCAGCACCAATGGAACGGTGATGGGGCCGGTGGTGATGGCGCCGCAATCCCACGCCAGCCCCACGGCTTTTTCCAGCTGTTCGTCGGTCATTGCGTAAGCCGTAAGCAAGGCGGTTGGAAGCAGGCTTATGTAGATGATGGGTTTCAAGCTCCACCCGTATATGAACCGCAACGCGCCCACCACCGCCGCCACGCCCACCCCAAGGCCTATGACCAATACCAGCGGCCACCGCCATTGGCCCAACAGCTCGCTCAACAGCGCGGCCCGGACGGGATCCGCGGATTTGCCAGCCATCTGGAGCGCCCCGATGGCCGGTTCGGCGAACGTGACCCCCACGCCGAGGATGAACGTGATAATGAGCACCACCGGCAAGGAGGATTTGGCCGGTAGCCTGTCCCCCAGGGTTTCGGCAAGGGGCATCAGGCCCACCTTGATACCTTCCATGAAACAGGCCAGCCCGGCCACCACGGAGAGGAACCCGCCGAGGATAATCCACGGTTCGTTTATCTGGACAGCCAGCGCCAACAGCTGGAACATCGCCAGGTAAAGCCCCAGCGGGGCCACGTTTTTCAACTGTTCCACGAACCTGGCACTAACATAGGGGGCGAGCAGGCGGTAAACGTCCCGGGGCAGGAGTTTCACCTTCAATAGTGCATAGGTCCTTTCGGCGGTGTCGCCCACGGGGGCGTGGTGGCGGGTTATGTCGTTAAAACTGACTTTATTGTGCCTTACCGCCACATGGCCCATGTATTCGCCATAGCGGATGGACAAAGGCTTTTTTTGCATCCTGTTCCAGCAAAACCTGTTTTTGTTTTATAACCGGGTGTGGCATATTATATTTTGCCGGAAAGGCCGGTGGTAAAAAAACGGCGCGTTAAGCCCCGGAATTTTCAGGCGAAGCCTTTGAAACCACCCGCCAGCGCTGTTATGCTAGAATTTGTCGAGCGAACATTCCGTCATTGGGCATGTTTATGATGTACACCCGGAATAGCTGTGATGGTGAACTTGAACGCTGAAGACTCTTCCAAAATCATTACCGTTCCTCCTTCCGCGCCCGTGATACTCGCCGTGGACGACGATGAGAGCAACCTGCTTATGCTCAAACGTCCGCTGACCAAGGAGGGGTATCTGTTAATCACCGCCATGTCCGGCCCCGATGCTTTGGAAATCCTCCGTTCGCGCCCTGTGGACGTGGTTCTGCTGGACTGGATGATGCCGGAGATGACAGGGCTGGAGGTTCTGCGCGCCATAAAGGCCGACCCGGCCTTGAGCCTGATACCGGTGATAATGGTGACGGCCCGTTCCGGCCCGGAAGATTTAAAAGAGGGGCTGGATACCGGCGCCAACGATTATCTGCGAAAACCCGTGGACAGGATGGAGCTATTGGCCCGGGTAAAGGCCGCCCTGCGGGAGCGGCGGATGAAGCTTGAGCTGGTGGACGCCAACGAAAGCTTAAAAGAACTCAACAAGATGAAGGATGAGTTCATCTCCATCCTTTCGCATGACTTGCGAACGCCTTTGTCCATCATCATCGGTTATTCGCATGCGGTCATCTCCGGCATGATGGGAAGCGCCGACCAGCAGGCCACCATGGCGCTGGACATAATAAACAAATCCGCCAAACGCCAGTTGGCGCTGGTGGACAACCTGCTGGACCTGGCCCGGATAGAGGCGGGGGCCATGACGCTGGAGAAAAAACCGGCAAGGCTGGGCGACCTTCTGAGCGAATGCGTGAAGGGGGTGGGCGTGGTGGCGGATATAAAGAACATATCCCTGACGCTGGAAGCGCCGGAGGGCGAGCCGGAGATAAACCTTGATGAAACGAAGATAATCCAGGCCATCAACAACCTGGTGGCCAACGCCATAAAGTTCACGCCGCAAGGGGGGAGCGTTACGGTCACATATTCCATCACCGGCGGCGAGGCTGTAACGCGGGTGAAAGACACGGGCCCGGGCATAGCCCCGGAGGATACAGGCAAGCTGTTCGAAAAGTTCACCCAGTTGAAGACCAAGGCCACCGGCGGGGAGAAAGGCGCGGGGCTGGGACTTACCATCGCCCAAAAAGTGGTGGAGCTTCACGGCGGAAAACTGTGGGTGGAGAGCCAGCCGGGGGAGGGCGCAAGTTTCATTTTCAGCCTGCCGCTGGCGGGCTAGGCGAAAAAAAGGCGGCCTTGCGGGCCGCCGTTAAGATCAAACCATCATTCCGGTTACACCAGCGCGAACGCTTCCTTGGGGCGGATGATGTGGGTCTTAAGCATCAACTCCTCCGGGGTGGCTCCCAACGCATACGCCACAAGCTGGGGTATGTGCCACACCGGCATTCTCAGGCTCTTGTCTATCTCCGGCTGATAGGCGTCCAGATTCAGATGGCAAAGAGGGCAGGGTGTCACCATGCCAGTGGCTCCGGCGTTTTTTGCGCCCGCCACAGCGTTGCCCGTAAGCTTCAAGGCGTTGCGCTTGTTCATCATAAGGATGGGGAACCCGCAACATTTGAGCCTTTCGCCATACTTCACCGGCGTGGCGCCCAGGGTGGTTATTATCCGCTCCAGCTCATTGGGGTCGTCCGGATCCGTCAGATCCGAATATTCGTGGGGGCGCATGGCGTAACAGCCGTAGAAAGCGGCCACCTTCATGCCGGTGAGGGGCCGCGTCACCGCCTTGGCAAGCCGTTCAAGCCCGTATTCCTCCAGAAGCGCCTCGTAAAAATGGCGCACCTTCACCTGACCCTTGTATTCCAGCCCGGTGTCTTTCTTAAGCTCGGCGTTCACTTTTTCCATCCGCGCCGGGTCCGCCGCAAGCTTTATCTGGCATTTGCGGTGGACGCCCTGGCAGGTGGTGCAGATGTTCATGATGGGCAGGCCCATTTTCTCCGCCTGGGCGAAGGTGCGGGCGTTGATGATGTCGCCTAGGATGGGATTGTCCTCGTTAATCACCCCGGCGCCGCAACAGGCCGCATCCGTCATTTCCACAAGCTCGATGCCCAGCTTGCCGCAAGCGGAATAAGTGGCGGCCAGAAGTTCGCGCCCGGCGCCCTTGGCCACGCATCCGGTATATAAAGCGTATTTCATTATGGGTTCACTCCATCTTTCTTCCGGTCAGTCCCGCCTGAATTCTTTCTGGCGGGAGAATATCTTCCTAACTTCCTTGCGGTTGTCTATGCCGTGAGGAATTATGGGCGGGTTCTTCCGGCGGATGAACATGCGCAGACCCACGGGAAGCAACTCCAGAAGCCCCATTATGTTGAAGAACCCCACGCTCCGCACGGGAACGTAGTTCTCGTCCAGCAGGCCCCGTTTGCTTACGGTTTCGCGGAACGCCAGGGCGTGCCGGGCGCCGTTGTTGCCGTGGACCCCTTCGGCCATGGCCGCCTCGCGGATCTCCTCGATGCGCGCCAGGGGTTTAACCTCGGTGGGGCAACGGGTGGAACACTCGCCGCAATGGGTGCAGTCCCACATGCCGTGAAGTTTGCTTATCTCAACCAGCCGGTCGCGCTTTTTGGCGTCGCGGGAGTCGTATATGAACCGCTGGGCCTTGGCCAGCGCGGCTGGGCCGTAGAAAAGGTTGTCCACCTCCAGCGAGTTGCAGTCCGACCAGCAGGCGGCGCACATGATGCACTGGGTGGCGGCGTCTATCTTGAGGAACTGCGCGGCGGTCTGGAGCCGCTCCCTTTCCGGGTTGTCCCGGCTGTCGGGCATAAGGTACGGCTCAACCTTGCGGAAAGCGCCCCAGAAAGGCTCCAGGTCCACCACCAGGTCCCGCATGACCGGCGAGTTGCCGATGGGGTCTATCTGTATCACGCCGTCCCTCACCAGCTCCGAAGCCTGGGTTTTGCAGGCCAGCAGGGCGTGGCCGTTAACCTTCATGGCGCAGGAGCCGCAGATGGCCGACCCGCAGGACATGCGGTAGGAGAGCGTGGGGTCTATCTCCCACTTGATCTTGTTAAGGCAGTTTAACAGCGTTACGCCCGGCTCCAGGCTTACAATGTAATCCTGGTAGCGCGAAGCCTGCTCTTTGTCCGGGTTGTACCGGAATATCCGAAACGTTACTTTAGCCATCCCGCTTACTCTTTCGTTATCGCCACTTTAGTGGGTTAATACTTCCGTTCCTGCGGCTGGAACCTGGTTATGCGCACGGGTTTGTAGCGCAGTTCATATCCGCCGTCCGCCGTCTTGAAAGCCATGGTATGTTTCAGCCACCCGGCGTCGTCCCGGGTGGGGTGGTCTTTCCTGGCGTGGGCGCCGCGGCTTTCCTTGCGCTCTATGGCGCCGGCCACGATAAGCTCCGAATACTCCAGCATGTGGGCAAGCTCCAGCGACTCCACCATGTTCGTGTTGAAGGTGTTGCCCTTGTCGGCCATGGGGGCGCGCTTAAACCTTTCCTGAAGCTCTTTTATCTTTTTATGGGCCTGGCCCAGGTCATCCCCGTTCCTGTACACCCCGGCCTTGTAGGTCATGGTGTTTTTCAGCTCCGAGCGGATGGAAGTCATGTCCTCGCTTCCGCTGGCTTCGCGCAGGGCCCTTATCTCGTTTAGCGCCGCGTCCAGCTCTTTACGCTCGTCCACCGGCGACCAGTCCATTCCGCCGGTGACTTCCGCCAGTTTTTTACCTGCCCGCCTGCCGAACACCAGCGCGTCCAGCAGGGAGTTTGTGCCAAGCCGGTTGGCCCCATGCACGGAGACGCAAGAGCATTCCCCGGCGGCGAAGAAGCCTTTAACCAGGTTCCCCTTTTCGTCCGCAAGCACCTGGCAGTCGTTATCGGCGGGGATGCCACCCATGGAATAATGGGCCGTGGGCTGTATGGGAACCGGATTTTTCATGGCGTCCACGCCGATGAAATCTTTAGCCAGGTTGTATATCTGCGGCAGGCGCTCCATAAGCTTTTCCTTGCCCAGATGACGCAGGTCCAGATAAACGTAATCCTTGTTCGGCCCGGCGCCGCGTCCTTCGTCTATCTCGGTCTGGGCGGAGCGGGAGACAATGTCCCGTGGCCCAAGCTCCATTTTAGACGGGGCGTATTTGCTCATGAACCGCTCCCCAAGGCCGTTTAGCAGGTAACCCCCCTCGCCGCGGGCGGCTTCGGAGAGCAATATGCCGTGCTGGTATAGTCCCGTGGGGTGGAACTGCACGAACTCCATGTCCATCAGCGGCACGCCCGCGCGGTAGGCGGCGGTGATTCCGTCGCCGGTGTTGGCGTAGGCGTTGGAGGTTATCTGGTAAGCCCTTCCGTAACCGCCGGTGGCGAAGAGTATGGTCTTGCCGTGGAAAACCTCCAGCCGGCCGGTTTTTATGTCGAACGCCACAACGCCCCTGGCCACGCCGTCTTCAACTATAAGGCGGGTGACGTACCATTCGGAATAAACCTGAAGCTTCCCGGCGTTCTTCATGGACTGCTCGAACAGGGTGTGAAGCAGGGCGTGACCAGTGCGGTCCGCCGAGAAACAGGCCCTCTGGAACGAGTGGCCGCCGAAAGCCCGCTGGGCTATTTTATTCTCTCCGGTGCGGGAGAAGGGACAGCCCAGCTTTTCCATCTCATATATGGCCGCGGGCGCGTCGTTGCACATTATCTCGATGGCGTCCTGGTCACCCAGGTAGTCCGACCCTTTTACGGTGTCGAAAATGTGGGCTTCGGGCGTGTCCCCGTCCACGTTGCCCAAGGCGGCGGCCACACCACCCTGCGCCGCGCCGGAGTGGCTCCGGCTGGGATAGACTTTTGTGAGGATGGCCACGTCGAACCGGCCCACAAGCTCCATGGCGGCGCGAAGGCCGGCCAGCCCGGAGCCAACTATAATAACGTCATGTGTGTACATAATTCTCCTGCCGTGGCGGGATTTTCCTTGAAAAACGGCCGCCCCCTCAAACCAGTTTGAATCTCAAATAATAGACAGATCCTTCACTTCGCTTGCGCTTCGTTCAGGATGACAATGTTATCAACGGCTTTTATATTGTCATTCTGAGCGTAAGTGAAGAATCTCCCCTGTACTTTCAAACTGAGACACTACCCGGCGGCGTGATGATACAGGGCAGGTTAGGAACCGTGGTCAGCGACCACGGGGAAGCGCTTTGAGACAGGGCGCGGGGAAGCGGCCGGAGACAGACCACGGGGTAGCGGTCCGCAAACACGACAGCGTTAAGATCGCATAAAATATCGAAACGGGGCATTTTTCCTTTTGACAAGCCGCGCTTAAACAAATTAAAGATTTAATGTCACGCGGGGCGCGAACAAAAGGCCGCTCCGGGCTTCCGCCAATAATGGACAAAATGCCAGGCTATGAAAGAAACAGATTTTATTTCCCAGATATTGAAACATCCGGACTTGGCCGGTGGCCCGCCCGGCGAATTCATCAAGAAACACCATCCGGAAGACATCGCCGCCGCCCTGAACAATATTGACGAGCCGGACAAACTGTTGCGGGCCGTATATTCCCTGCCCGAGGGGGTTGATTCGCTGGTGATCCCGTTCCTTGAGGTTCGGGCGTTAAACCTCATTATAGAGAACTCCCCGCCGGAAAAGATCGGCGAGATCATCGAGGAGATGGAGAGCGACGACGCCGCTGATGTGCTGGGGAACGTGCGCGAAGAAGTGGCCGAGGACATTCTGGAGACCGTTTCGGAGGAATGGGGGAAGCGCATCTCCCACCTGATGGAGTATGGCGCCCAGACGGCGGGCGGCGTCATGAAGTCGGAGGTTTTCACAATGCCGGTGGGATCTACCGTGGATGAAACCATCGGGAGGTTGAGGCGCATGGCCGGCCTTTCAGGGGACACCCACAACGTTTTCGTGGTGGATCCCGGCCACCGGCTGGCGGGTGTTTTCCCGTCCAGCGCCCTGCTTTTCGCGCCGCCGGGGGCCAGGGTGGAGTCGTTGGTCACAGACAAGCCGCAATCCGTCACCGCCGAGACCGACCAGGAGGATGTGGCGAGAATATTCAAGAAATACGACCTTATCACCCTGCCGGTCCTGGATTCCGCCGGTGTCCTGCTGGGCGCGGTGACGGTGGACGACGTGGTGGACATCATGGAGGCTGAGGCCGGTGAGGACATACTGCGGATGGCCGGCGCGGGGGACGAATCCACCGTGCGGACCGCATCCTCGCTAAAGCTCGCGTGGCTCCGGGCGCCGTGGCTCGGCTCCTCGATGGCCGCCGGGGGGGTGACGGGCATTGCGATGTGGCAGTTCAGCCCCACGATAAATTCCATGGTGGCGCTGGCCACTTTCATACCCATGGTGATGGGGCTCACGGGAAACGTGGGCACGCAAAGCTCCGCGCTTGTCATCCGGGGCATCGCCACGGGAAGGCTGAATTCCGGATCCAGGCGGCGGTACATTTTCAAGGAGATGAAAGTGGCCATCCTTCTTGCTTTCCTATGCTCCACGCTGTGTGGCGCGGTGGCTTATCTTTGGCAGGAGAGCGTTATAGTGGGGGCTTCCGTGGGCGGGGCGTTGTTCATATCGGTGGTTCTGGCTTCGGTTACGGGAACGCTTATCCCTCTCCTGTTCAGGTGGCTCAAGCTGGATCCGGCCATAGCCGGAGGGCCGCTAACCCTGGCGCTCAACGACATAATAGCGCTGGTCCTTTATCTTGGGATCGCCACGGCGTTGTTGAACGTAACCGGCGTGTAACCCCTTCCCGTGGCAAAAAAGGGTTTCCATCGGTGGCCGTGTGGTTTATAGTCCAAATTAGAAGCGAGATATGAAGAGCGCGGGGGTCTTGAGAACCTGTTTTCCCAAACCCCGGCCGCCAGGCGGGAAACCGCCGCTGAACGCAAATCCTGAAAACGCCGGGCAATGCCTTTTACCAGCCGGTGGCTTGAAATGCGAGAGGTGAAAAAATGGCCGTTAACAAACATGACCGTCGCAACTCCAGCGGCGAACCAAACGGCGATCCAACAACTCCATTCGCCGTAAAGGATTGCGCCCTTATAGCCCTGGCCACCGGGCGCAAGGCGCGAAACCTGCGGGAAATGCGGGACCACCTGCTTACGGTGAGCCTGGGCAGTATTTATCACCATTTCTGGGGCGGCCTGCTGTTGCCCAGGTTTGAACACCGGGAGTTCAACAACGATTTCGCCTCGTGGGCGCGCCACGGCCTGCACGAGGACAAGCTGGCCGAGAAGCTGGCCGTTATAGACCCAACGGAATTCGCGGATCTTGAGCGCCTTCGCCAGGAAATAGTGGATGTGATAGAGCAGAGGCTGGACGAGAGCGAATACATTCCATGGGCCAAAAGGAACATGGAGTTCGAGTTCATCCATTCCAAGATAGTGGTGTTCGACACATATCAGAGGATTGAGCGCCCGGAACAGCTCCCCGGCGCGGTGCGCAAGCTTTCGGGGAGTTCTATTTTCTTCCACTTCATAGACTCCAGAAGGCGCCCTCCCGCCGGGCAGGACGATTTTTCGGCGTGGCTGACGTCTTGCGGCGCCGGTTACGCCGGCCTGTGCGGGAGCCTGAAGAACATTGATCCGTATTTCACCTCTCTTATCCATATCCGCGAAATGCTTTCACGGACTATGGCCGAGTATTTTTCCGGGAGAGAGCGGTTATGAACCTTGAGTCATACGTTCCTGTCGTGGGGGAGGATGTCATAAATCAACTGCGCCAATTGGCCAGGCAGTTAAAAGGGCTGAAGGTGGTCCATGTAAACTCCACCCGGTCCGGCGGCGGGGTGGCGGAGATCCTGAACATTCTCGTGCCCCTGATGAGGAACCTGGAGATAGACGCCAGCTGGGAAGTGATAAGCGGCCCCTCGGATTTTTTCGATTGCACCAAGGCCATCCACAACGCCCTGCAGGGAGGGCAGGCGCCTATCGCCGAAAGGCTGTGGAAAGTTTACGACTCCACCACCCGGGAGAACGCCGAGCGTCTGCGGCAAGTCCTGGAGGATGCGGACGTGGTGTTCATACACGACCCGCAACCCGCGGGTCTGCTCAAGATGACGCCAGGCCGGAAGGGTAAATGGATATGGCGGTGCCATATAGACCTCAGTTTTCCATACAGGCCCGTATGGAAACGCTTGCGGGAGCATGTGGAGGGGTATGACGCCTCCATATTTTCCCTGGCCGCTTTCGCGCAGACATTGCCGCATCCGCAATACCTTATCCCGCCCAGCATAGACCCGCTTGGCGACAAGAACATGGAATTGACCGTGGCCGAGCTGATAGCCGTTTACCAGAGGTTCGGCATAGACCCGGAGCGGCCGTTGATAACGCAGGTATCCAGGTTCGACCGGTTCAAGGATCCTGTGGGGGTGATTTACGCCTACAAGATGGCGAAGAAGTTTACCCCGAATTTACAGCTTGCGCTGGCCGGAGGAGGGGCTTCGGATGATCCGGAGGGTGAAATCGTGCTCAACGAAGTGCGGGCGGCGGCGGAGGATGACGACTCTATCCATGTCCTGGCGTTGCCTCCGGATGAGCATCGCGTCATAAACGCGTTGCAAAGGATATCCGACATTGTGTTGCAGAAATCCACCAAGGAGGGTTTCGGGCTTACCGTAACCGAGGCTTTATGGAAAAGCAAACCGGTGATAGGCGGCAACACGGGAGGGATCCGGCTCCAGCTGGTCAACTACCATACAGGCTTTCTTGTGGACTCGCCTGAAGGGGCGGCCCTGCGGATACGCTACCTGATGGGCGACAGGCGGAAGATGGAGGAGATGGGCAGAAAGGGAAAAGAGTTTGTCCGCGAGAATTTCCTTATAACCCGCCATTTACGGGAGTACCTGACCCTGATGCACGGCATACTCCACACCGACAGCGACAGGATAGAGCTTAATTAGGAAGGGCCTGCGGGCCTTCCCGGCCACAATGGACCACGGAGAATATACGCATGAACATTCTGGAGATGCTCGGGCTTACCGGCGCCAGGCCAAAAACCGAAACGTCACGTTTGATAATCGTGTCAAACCGGCTTCCCGTAAGCGTGGAGTACCGCCGTGACGGCTATACGTACAGCCCGAGCGCGGGAGGCCTTGCCACGGCGCTGGGATCCATATACAAGCAATACAAGAGCGCATGGGTGGGCTGGCCCGGCATCTCCTCCGAGAAGGCCAGGAAGGGGATGGGCCAGATAGAGCGCGCGCTGGAGCATGAGCATTCCTGCCACCCGGTGTGGCTTTCGCGGGACGATGTGGACGATTATTACCACGGGTTTTCGAACAAGACCGTGTGGCCCCTGTTCCATTATTTCCCGAAGATGACCACATACAACAGATCCCATTGGGAGACCTACAAGCGCGTTAACGCCCTTTTCCGCGACGCCGTTTTGCGCGTGGCGAAGGACGGGGACATGATATGGATACAGGATTACCACCTGATGCTTCTCCCGGAAATGCTCCGGAAAGAGATACCCAACGCGTCCATAGGCTTTTTCCTCCATATCCCGTTTCCCACCTTCGAGGTGTTCAGGCTGTTGCCCTGGCGGGAGGAAATCCTCATGGGTCTGCTGGGCTCCGACCTGGTGGGGTTTCACACCTACGACTACACGCTGTATTTCCTCCGCTCCGTCCACCGCTTGCTGGGTATGGAGTCCCACCTGGGGGTGATAACCCTTCCCACCCGCACGGTGAAGGCGGACACGTTTCCCATAGGAATAGATTTCGACCGGTTCTCCCAGGCCTCCAGCGATCCGGCGGTGATAGGCGAGATGGAAGGTTTCAGGGCCAGCCTTGGCGGCAGGAAGATGATCCTCTCCATAGACAGGCTGGATTACACCAAGGGTATAACCCAGAGATTGAAGGCGCTGGACTCCTTTTTCACCCGGTACCCGAAATGGCGGGAGAAGGTGACCAACGTGGCCATCGCGGCGCCATCGCGGGACCAGGTGGATCAATACAGATACCTGAAGAAAGAGGTGGACGAGCTTGTGGGGGATATAAACGGCCGCCATGGCGCGATAGGGTGGGCGCCGATCCAGTACCTTTACCGCACGATGTCTTTCCAGTCCATCTGCGCGCTCTATAATCTGGCCGACGTGGCTTTGATAACCCCTGTCCGTGACGGGATGAACCTTGTGGCCAAGGAATACCTGGCCTGCAAGAACAGCTTGGACGGCGCCCTGATATTGAGCGAGATGACCGGAGCCGCCAAGGAACTGGGCGAGGCGGTAATAGTGAATCCGAACGATATAGAGAGCATGGCCGATTCCATCGCCATGGCGCTGGAAATGCCCGAGGAGGAACGCAAGGAGCGGATGCGGGCCATGCGAAGGAGGGTGCAGAGGTATAACGCGGCCCGGTGGGGGGATGATTTCATATCGAGGCTCCAGAGCGTAAAGAAGGCGCAGGAGGAAATGGGGGCGAAACTGGTTTCATGGCGTACAAAGGCAGAAATCAAGTCCATCTACAAGAATTCGGCGCAACGGCTTTTTCTGCTGGATTATGACGGCACCCTTACCGGTTTTTATCCAAACCCCGCGGACGCCAGGCCTGGCGATGGTCTTAGGCTGATCCTCACCAGGCTTGCCGCCAATCCGAAGAACAGCGTTGTCATCATAAGCGGGCGGGACAGGGCGGTGATGGACAACTGGTTTTCGGACATTAACATAGACCTGATATCAGAGCACGGGGTTGCCTTGAAGGAGGCGGGCGAATGGAAAGTAACCGAACAGGTTTCCACCGCGTGGAAAGATGACATCCGGCAGATACTGGAGTTCTACGCCGACCGGACGCCAGGGGCTTTTGTGGAGGAGAAGGAATTCTCGCTGGTGTGGCATTACAGGAAGTCGGATCCTGAATTGGGCGCCTTACGGGCCAACGAGCTTAAGGACAACTTGAAAGCGTTTATAGCGAATCTGGGTTTGCAGGTCCAGGAGGGGAGCAAAGTTATAGATGTGCGCAACGCTGGCGTCAATAAGGGGAAGGCCGCTTTAGGTTATACGGCCAGGACCGCCCATGACTTCATTCTGGCCGTTGGGGACGACTGGACGGATGAGGACATGTTCCGGTCGTTGCCCGAAAACGCGATTACAATTAAAGTGGGTTTACCGCCGACCGCGGCGAAATACAACCTGGAATCGCCGGAAAACGTGGTGTCCTTCCTTGATGAGCTGTCCCTGGTTGTTTCCTGATGAAGTTACGCTGTAACCCTGCCTGTCAGCTACGGTCCCGGGGAAAAGATATCAGTATCCGCGCGCCTTTTCTTTCCGGCTCCAGCATGTCCACATAACCGCCGTGGGCCTGGGCTATCTGGCTGACTATGGCAAGGCCCAGCCCCGCGCCGGACTCTTTTGTTGTGAAGAACGGGTCGAATATCCTGTCGCGCGCCTGGGCCGGGATCCCCGGCCCGGTGTCTTCAACCACGATTCTTACCTGCTCATCCCCGGCGCTGACAATGTGAATCCCGGCGGTTACTGTTATCCTGCCTCCTTCCGGCATTGCCTGGGTGGCGTTGTTTATCAGGTTAAGCAACGCCTGTCTTAGCAGGCCCGCGTCGGCGTAAACATCCAGGCCGCCTTCGGGCATGCTGACTATGGCCGACACGCCGCTTTCCCGGAACGCGTATCCGGCGAACTCCAGTGTATCGGTTATTAGCTTGGCCAGGTCGAACCACTGTCTGCGGGGGGTTGGCTCCCTGGTGAACAGCAGGAAGTTTGATACCACGTTATTGATGGACTGGATGCCCACGCCCAGATGGTCCAGCAGTTTCAGTTTTTCGGGATCGTCCACAAGGTCGCGCCGGAGTATGGACGCGAACAGCTCCATCCCGCCCAGCGGGTTGCGGATCTCGTGGGCCATTCCGGCGGCCATCCTGCCCAGGGCCGAGAGCCTTTCGTTGCGCGACTCTTGCCGTTTGAGCCGCGAAAGCTCCGTGACATCCTCTATGACGAACACATGCCCGGCGGGCTGGCCGCCATGGTTGAGGGGTGATATGGTCACCTCCAGCTGTTTGCCCTCCAATTGCGTTTCCAGCGAACCCGCGCGGGACGGGGGCGTATTCAGCCGGGCGATGAACTCCGGTTTGTCCACACCAAGCCGGGCCGCCTCTGGATTGGCCAGGGCTATCTCCCCATTGTCGTTTGCCACCACCACGCCACACCGGAGACTGGCCAGGATGTCGCGAAGGAAATCGCCACTCTCCGCCAGCCCTTTGCGGAGCGATTCCGCCTCGGACTGGATGGACTCGTAAGCGGCCGTAAGCTTTTCAGTGGAGGAGTTTAGCGCCTCGAACGCTTCCTGGAGTTTTTTGATTTCGTCGCGGGGGGGCTTCATTATCTGTCTTCCTTTGATGAGCGGGATGGTGAGAGGAATTATACAACAAAGAGGGGGAGCGGGAAGGGGGAACCGTGGTCCGGCGACCTCGGGGTAGCGGGAACCGAGGTCAGGCCGGGCTGTTGCCCAAATAGTTTAGCGCCGTTTCAGCGATGTCGTCCCGGGCGTAGCGCAAGCGGAGACCCGGGATCAGGGCCTTTTTTCAAATACATATAAGGTCGTGGCCCCGGCTCGCGCTTCGCTTGGCCGGGGTGACATTGCGGGAAACAATTTGGGCAACAGCCCGAGGCGACCACGGGGAAGCGAGAAGGGGAAACCGTGGTCGGCGACCACGGGGAAGCGGGAACCGAGGTCAGGCGACCTCGGGGAAGCGTTAGAGGGGCGGCCTTGGTATAGGTTAATCCGGGAACACCTCGGGGTTCTTGCGTTTCCAGTCCTCGTTGCGCAGTTTGGCGGAGGCCACTTTGCCGATGAGCCCTTTGTCTTTTTCCGCCAGCGACTTTAGCCTGGCGTTGGCTTTTTCGTCTTCGTTCACGTTGGAGAGGGAGGCTGAAATTATGTACTCCATCCAGCTGTTTCTGCCGTCATCGGGGTATCGTCCCACGAACCGGTTGGCTTCGCGGATGGCCATGGCGTAATCACCGTCGCGGTAAAGGGACTCGGCAAGGTAATAGAGGGAGTCCTTCACATGGGCAGGATCTTCCATGGTTTTGATCAATGGACGCCAGGAGGCCAGGGCCATGTTGAACGCGTCTATGGCCAGGCTGTATTGCTTCTGGCCCCTGTACAGCCTGCCCAACTGGTAGGCGGTGTTTGAAACCAGCTGGTTCCGCGGGTCTTTTTCTATGGCCAGCCGCCATTCGGTGGCCGCCTCCGCAGGCTTGTTCTGGTTGAGCAACGCATGGCCCAGGAAATGCCGGGCGGTAATGGCGTTGGGGCTTTTGGGGAAATCCTCCATGTATTTGCGAAGGAGCTTTTCAGACTCTATCACCTGCCCGTTGAACAGCCGCGCCTTGGCCATGCGGAAATCCGTAACCTCCCGGTATTTGCCTTCAGGGTCGCTGGCGTTGGCAAGGCGATAATATTCGGCGGACCTGTCGTACAGGGTCATGGCGCCGAAACTGTCGGCTATTTTTATGAGCGTTTCCGTTTCCGTGACGCTTCGCAGGAACGGGTTGAAATTGTCGTAATAGGTGAGGAGCACCAGGAAAAACCCGTCCTGCTCGTGGAATGTGTCGATAAGTTTAAGGAAATTACCCCGCACCAGCCCGAACACCTCCTCGGACATCCGTGTGCCCGGATAGTTTCTCAAAAGCTCCTTGTACGCCAAAATGGAGGCCACATAGCGTTTGCGCAAGGCCAGCGCCTTGCCTTTTCTTATCAGCGCCTCCTCGCCATGAACCTCGGCATACCTGGCTACTATCTCGTCGAATGTCTTGAGGGGGTCTTCGAAGGCGCGATAGTCGAATATGTCGCTATGCTTTATCAATTCCGGATCTTCGGCGCCCATGGTGGCCAGCCGCAAACGGGCCAATACAGACTCGCTGGTGTCCGGGAAGCGAACGGCCACGGTCTCGAATATTTGCGCCGCGTCTTTCTTCAACGATTTTTCTGCGTAAAGGTCTCCCATGCGCAACATGGCCTTGCGCCCCACGGACGCGCTGGGGAACAGGTTACTTATGTTCGTGAAAAACTCCAGCGCCTTTTCTTTCTCGCCGAGCTTGTAGAAGTTCTCGGCGATCTTCATGAATACGGTGGGATGGGCCTTGGGGTAGGTGGGCCACAGCCTCATGGACTCGTCGAAGACCACCTTGGCCAGCCCGTATTTGCCCTGGTCGTGATACGCCTCGGCTATAAGGTATTTTACGTCGCGCACCTCCCGCCGGTTGGGATACAGCAGGAGGATCTTCTGAAGCTCGTCGTAAGCCTTGTTGTACTTCTTCTGCCGGATAAGTATTTTTGCCCGCCCGATCATGGCATGTACGGCGTATTTGCTGTCCGGTTTGTATTTCCGGGCCATGTTCAGCTCCACCATGGCCTCCATGTTGAACTCCAGGTCCTCGTAAAGGGAGGCCCGGCGCATCATGCCCATCTGGCTCATGGGGGATTGGGGGTACAGCTCCAGCGCCGTCTCGAAAGCCTCCAGGGCTTCGGAGATCTTTATTTTGTCTTTCTTGGCCAGCATGTAAAGGGCGTCGGCCTTGGTGAAATATACCCGCTCCAGGTAAACGGACTTCGGGTATTTGGCGAAGAACGCGTCGGCCTGGGCCGTTACATCCTCGAACTTCTGTTTCTGCAGGGAATACATGATAGCAATGAACTCCGCCCTGCCGGAGTTTTGCTCCATGATGGTGTATTTTTCGTCCTGGCTGGCGAACATTGCCTCGTATCGGGCTTGATCTTCCGGTGTCATCTCCGTTTTCGGCGCGGGCTCCTCCGGCGCCGGGGACGCGGTTTCGGCCACAACGGCCTGCTCCGGCGCGGGCTCCATTGGAGCGGCGGTTTCAGCCTTGGGCTCCTCCGGCCTGGCCGTGAACCTGGCCATGAACTGTTCCGGGGTTACACCCTTTATCTTCACCCCCTTTTCCCTTGGGGTAAAATCCAGCGCGATGTTCTGGCTGTTCTCCACCTTTACCCGGTGGAACGCCACGTCTGGCGTGGTGAATGACAGTATCAGGCGCAGGCCGCCACCGGCCTGGTCGCGCTCAAGTTTCACCGACTCCACCAGGCCGTCTTTATAACTGACGTCGAAAACCGCCTTTAGGGCGTCTGCCTCTGGCATGCGGATGGAGATGATTTTGGAGGCCCTGTCGTAGAAGGGGTGTAGCTTTAAATCCTCCCGGGTGACGATTATCATGCGGGTTCCGCCATCCTGGGCGGCAAAATTTATCTGTTCGATGGTGGCCGGGGAGCTTTGGGCGTAGTTGTAGCCCGCATTGAAGGAAACCAGCGCCAGCGCGGCCCCAAACAGCCTAAGGAGCGGTTTTTGCCACATGATTTTTCATATCACCATAATCTCTCGCGGGTAAATTAAGCAAGTCTTGTGCCGCTAGCGGCTATGGGGTATGGCGGATGCGGGTTAAACGAGTGGGGCGCCCAGCGTCAATAATACGGCGCTGGTTCTGATGGGCGAGGCCCCAAGCGTCAAGACTGTGACGTTTTTTGCGCCTGCGAGACTCGCAATGTAAGTTCGTCCAGCGCCTTCTTCATTTCTTCCTGCTGGACCTGGAGGCTCCGGGTGGCCTGGGAGATTTGGGAGAGCCTGGCGCGCAGTTCGGCGATGGCCTGGACGGGATTTGCGCTGATGGGCATGGGCCTGGCGCTGGCGCCCTCTCTGGCGTCGTGTATGGCCCCCAGTTTTTCGGAGACCACTTTCATAGGCGCGGTTTCCGGCCGGGGTTGCTGTGGTTTGCTTGCGGGCGCCGGATCCACCCCCTTGCCTATCCGCGTCTGCATGGCGGTGAGCACCTCTTTTACGATGAGGCGGAACGTTTCCATCACCCCTTCGCCCTTTATGGCCACGGCCTTTGTGGTGGGGACATTGCGCGGATTGAAGGCCTGGTTCATGGCTTCCACCGCGCTTAACGGCGGCAAGTCCTGCTTGTTGAACTGGATGACCAGGGGGATAGAGGAGAAGTCCAGATTGTTGGCGGTAATGTTTTCCTCAAGGTTCTTCATGCTTTCGGCGTTGGCGTCCAGCATTTTTTCCTGGCTGTCGGCCACGAAAACCACCCCGTCGGCTCCGCGGAGCACCATTTGGCGCGTCTTGTTGTAATAGGTCTGCCCAGGGACGGTGTAAAGCTGGATGCGCACGGAGAAGCCGCCGATGGTCCCTATGTCCACCGGGAGCAGGTCGAAGAACAGCGTCCTGTCGCTTTCGGTGGCCAGGGAGAGCATCTGGCCCCGGTTCTGGGGCGCTATTTTTTTATGGATGATCTCCAGGTTGGTGGTTTTGCCGCAGAGGGCGGGGCCGTAATAAACTATCTTGGCCGTTATCTCCCGGTTGGCGTAGTTGAATACAGCCATGTCAGGGGTTCTTCGGCTCTAACAGGTTCTTAAGAGTGATAAGCCTGGAGCGCACGTCCTTAAACTCCTTGTTCTGTTTGTACACCGCCGCGAACATCCGGTAAGCGTCCTGGTGTTTGCCTACGGCGTCGTATGTGTCTCCGATCTCATAAAGAAAACCGAGTTTGACGAACTCCTCCTTGGCCTCCTGGTAGCCCTTCTTGAAATTCTCGATGGCTTTTTCCGTTTCCCCCAGGCGCCTGTGGGCCATTCCCATCATGTTGAGGCTCTTAAAATAAAAGTCCGGCGACTGGAGGCTGATCGTCAGCTCTTCCAGAGCCTTGTCGTAAAGCTCCATCTCGTAGTATGACACACCCAGGTTGTACCGGGTCTCATGATAATTTTCGTCCTTGGCCAGGTGGCGCTCCAGCCCCGCGCCAAACTCCGACAGGATGCTGGAGAACTCGTGGGTGCTTTCGAACCCTTCACCCGCGGGGGTGTCCGGGCTTTGAACGTCGTTTTCCCGCTCCGGCACGTCCAGGGAGCTTATCTGGTCTTCCCACCTGCCCTTGTCTTTTTCGGCCTCCAGGTTCACGAAATGCTGTTGGGCCGCGTCCACTAGATACTCAATTTTCTCGGTCTTGGTGAAGTAGGAGGTTATTTTGAGTTTGCGCAACATTATCTCGGTCTGCACGTCTATGGCCTGGGTGTAAAAAAACACCTCGGCGCCTTTCAGCCTGTCATCGGCCCGGATTTTCTCGGCCAGGTAATAGGGGTCTGTCTTGTGACCCGGGTCGCAGTCCAGCACGATGATGTCCGGCGCCATGGCCGCTATTTTATCCAAAGACTCCAGCGCGTAGGGGAACGTTTCGGCCGCGAACCCTTCCTCCATGAATTTCCGCTTTATAGGATGGGCGCGGATGAACTCGTCCTCAATAAGGGCGACCGTGTGTTTTTTATCACTCATAAAGGGGCTTTGAACATGAACCGGATATTGTTGTGCCCCATTATATGCGCTTGAACGCCCCCGGCGCAATCACGTCCGTTTGAATTTTCTTGTTACACAGGTATTCGTAATGTATCTTCTTATCTCCTTGCAGGCGCCTGTAACGCGCCGGGGTTCCAGAATTAAATTATAATAGCGGGAAAATAGCCGGATGATAGACACTTTTCAGGCGGTGGTGCTTGGTCTTGTGCAGGGGCTTACGGAATACCTGCCGGTAAGCTCTTCCGGCCATCTTGTCATTGCCCATCACCTGTTCGGCCTGGAAGATCCCGCGGTGTTCTTCGACATAATCCTGCACATCGGCACGCTGGTGGCGGTGATCTGGTTTTACCGGGCCGGCATAGCCGGGGCCCTGTCGGGCTCCCTGGACGGGCTGAAAGACATATCCTCAGGAATGAAGTTTTCCCGGGCGCTGGAGGGCAACGCCGGGTTCCGCATGGCTTTCCTCATCGTGGTGGGCAGTGTTCCCACCGCTGTCATCGGGCTTTCCTTTAAAGACCAGTTGGAAAGCCTTTTCGGCTCCATGTACTGGACGGGGGTAACCCTGATCCTCAACGGGCTGATGCTGTTGACCACCATCTGGGCCAAAGACCGGGAGCGGAAGATAAGCGATGTCGCCTGGTGGGAGGCGGCGCTGATCGGCGTGGCCCAAGGGGTGGCCATCATCCCCGCCATCAGCCGGAGCGGAGCCACCATAACCCTGGCGCTGTTCATGGGGATAAAAAAGGAAACCGCGGCGGAATTCTCTTTCCTGCTTTCCATACCGGCCATCCTGGGGGCGCTGGTCCTGAAATTCGAGTCGCCCGGGCTTAACTATCCCTTGCCCTCCCTGGCCTGGGGGTTCACCGCTTCGCTGGTGTCGGGCTATCTTTGCCTGATTCTGCTGGTGGCGCTGTTGAAGAAAGGGCATTTCTCATACTTCGGTTATTACTGCATAGCCCTGGGCGGAGTGATACTGACCCTGGTTTGACCGGCCATTTCCATCCGGAGCGGGCCATTTTGCGGGAGGTCCATCCGGTCAATCCCACCGAGACAACCCGTACTAGCTTAATTTAAAGATTGAACAGACGTTAAACAGTTATTATCATAAACAATTCACCGTATAGGTGGCCCACTGGGCGGGAACGGCCAAAAGGGCTTGAAATATTTTGTTAGGAGAGCGATTTGTCCGGTATTCGCGTTTACGAGCTAGCCAAAGAAATTGGCGTGCAAAGCAAGACTTTGGTGGACCTTCTCAGCAAGATGGGATACCCGGTTAAGAGCCACTCTTCCACCATAGAGAACAGCCTGGCGGACAGGCTTCGCCGCCAGACCCATGCCATGGGGATCGCCGGAACGGTGAAGACCAAAGCCAAAGCCAAACCCGCCGAGTCCAAACAGGAAGAGATACCCGCGCCCAAAGCCGCATCCGGCAAGAAGGCCGCCGCGAAAACAGCGGAGAAACCTGCTCCGGCCCATGAAGAGCATGTGGAGGCTGTGAAGGAAGAACCGGCGCAACTTGAGATAAAACCCGACGTCGTGGAAGAGAAACCGCCGGTGGAGACGAAGGCGGAGGCTCCGGCCCCGGTGGTGGAAGTAACGCCCCCTCCCGCCCCTCCCGCGCCTGCGCCAGTTCCCGTGGAGATTAAACCGGCGCCAGCCGCGCCCGCTCCTGCGCCAGCGCCAAAACCTCCGGTGGAACGCGCGCCGCTTGCGCCCAGGCCCGCGCCTTACAGGCCCACATATACAGTGCCCCCTGGTCAGAAGCCCGTCGGCGGCCAGCCCGCCAGGCCGCCATATACAGGCCCATCAGGCCAGCGGCCCGGTGGTGGCCAGCCCCCGAGGCCGGGCGCCCCTGGAGGGTTCCGGCAAGACCGGCGGCCCGGCGGTGGTGAGCAGTTCCGCGGCCCAAGGCCGGGATTCACCAGGCCCGGGGAGCCGCCGCGCCCGGGAGGCAAGGGGCCCAGCGCTCCGCCTATTTTGCCCAAAAAACCAGATAGCGCGGACAAGTTCGGCAAGAAAAAAGAGGATCACAAGCGCGACCGCCGGTGGGAGGATGATGACTCCAAGAAGCTGGATAAGCTGAAACGCCACGAAGGTGGCGAGGCGCGCCGCCGTGAGGATGAGGAAACCCGCCGCGCCAACCGGGAGCTGGAGGAGAAAAGACGCAAAGAGCGCGAGGAGGAGGCGGAGATACAACGCCTCATCGCCGAGGAAGAGCGGGAAAAGCAGGAGGCCGAAGCCCGCAAGATAGTTATAGACGAAGCCACCACGGTGAAGGAATTCGCCGAGAAACTGCGGGTGGGCGTCAACGAGATCATCCGCAAACTCATCGGCAAAGGGATAATGGCCACCCTCAACCAGACCATCGAGGCGGACGTGGCCAAGGAAATAGCCCTGGAGATGGGGTACGAGATCGTCACCCGCGAGGAGACCGAGATTGGCGCCAAAGAGGTGGAGGTGGAAGACGCCTCGCTGTTGCAACACCGCCCGCCGGTGGTCACCATCATGGGCCACGTGGATCACGGTAAAACCTCTTTGCTGGACACGATACGCAAAACCAACGTCACCGAAGGCGAGGCTGGCGGCATAACCCAGCGCATCGGCGCCTACACGGTAAAGCTGGGCAAAGGCACCGTGGTGTTTCTGGACACCCCGGGCCACGAGGCGTTCACGGCCCTTCGGGCCCGCGGCGCGGCTGTGACCGACTTGGTGGTGCTGGTGGTGGCCGCAGACGACGGCGTGATGCCGCAGACGGTGGAGGCCATCCATCACGCCAAGGCGGCGGGCGTTCCGGTGCTGGTGGCGGTGAACAAGATAGACAAGCCCGGAGCCAACATCCAGCGCATACGCGAGGAGCTGGCGGGGCACGAGCTGGTGTCGGAGGAATGGGGCGGCTCCACCATATTCTGCGAGGTGTCGGCCAAGAAGAGCATAGGTATAGACCATCTTCTGGAAATGCTCCTTCTGCAGGCGGACGTGCTGGAGCTGAAGGCGGACCCGGACAGGCCCGCGTTCGGCGCCATAATCGAGTCCAAGCTGGACAAGGGCCGAGGCCCCGTGGCCACGGTGCTGGTGCAGAAAGGCACGCTAAAAATAGGCGACCCCTTTGTGGCTGGCGTGCATCACGGCAAGGTGAGGGCGCTGATAGACGACAAGGGGCACAGGATAGACAGCGCAGGCCCCTCCACGCCGGTGGAAGTGCTGGGCATTTCCGGCGTTCCCACGGCGGGCGAGACTTTCATGGTGATGGAGAGCGAGCGGCGCGCCCACCAGGTGGCCATAAACAGGATGAACGCCGAGCGGCAGGAAGGCGCCAAGGCCAAGGGGCACCTGAAACTTGAAAACCTGCACGCCCAGGTAACCAAGGGCGGCGTAAAAGAGCTGAACATCATCATCAAGGCGGACTTCCAGGGTTCCATCGAAGCGGTGAAGAAGGCGCTGGAAGACATCAAGGTGGGCGATGTCCGCATCCGGGTGCTACACGGCGCCGTGGGCGGCATCACCGAAACGGACGTGGCCCTGGCCGCCGCGTCAGACGCCATCGTTATCGGGTTCAACGTGCGCCCCAGCGAGAAGGCCAAGGCCCAGGCCGAAGCCGAAGACGTGGACGTGCGCCTTTACAGCATCATCTACAACGCCATTGACGACATCAAGGCGGCCCTTGAAGGCATGCTGGAGCCTGTGTTCGTGGAGAAGGTCACCGGCAAGGCCGAGGTGCGCCAGGTGTTCAACGTGAGCAAGGTTGGGATAATCGCCGGGTGTCTGGTGGCTTCCGGCAAAGTGAACCGTGGGAACGAAGCCCGGCTCATCCGCGACAACGTGGTTATCTACAGCGGCAAGGTCACATCCCTTCGCAGGCTCAAAGACGACGTGAAAGAGGTGGTGGCCGGGTACGAGTGTGGCATAGGCATAGGCTATAGCGACCTCAAGGTGGGCGATGCCATCGAAACCTTCGTCGTCGAAAAGTCCGAAAAGAGAGGGGAGTAACCCTCCGCCAGGGTTTCCCCGGCAATACCGTTGCGGGAAGCTAAGGCTTCCTTTCAACCGGCCGCTCATCATGGGCGTGATAAACATCACGCCCGACTCTTTTTCAGACGGGGGCCTGTACTCAAACACAGCCGACGCCATGGCCCAGGCCGACAGGCTTGTGGCCGATGGGGCGGACATACTGGACATCGGGGGCGAATCCACCCGCCCCGGCGCCCCACCAGTAAGCGCGCCGGAGGAAATCAGCCGCGTTATACCGGTCATCCGGGGCATAGTATCCCGCCATCCAAAAGTCCCCGTTTCGGTGGACACAAGCAAACCAGAGGTGGCCCGGGAGGCCGTGGAAGCCGGGGCCGTGATAATAAATGACGTGACCGGGGTTTCCAGCCCTCAAATGGCCCGGATAGCGGCGCAATACAACCTGCCGGTGGTGGTGATGCACATGAAAGGCTCACCCCGGGACATGGCTAAAAAGGCCAGGTACGCCGACCTGATGGGGGAGCTGAAAAGTTATTTTACGGGCCGCATAACTTCGTTGGGGCGGGCTGGAGTATCGAAAATCATAATAGACCCGGGGCTTGGGTTCGCCAAGACCGCAAAACACAATATCGAGATACTAAACAGGCTTGACGAGCTTGTGGAGCTGGGCTATCCGGTGCTGGTGGGCGCCTCCAGGAAATCGTTTTTGGGCAAGATCCTGGGCGCGCCGCCCCAGGAGCGCGACGCGGGCACGGCGGCAGTCACCGCGCTGGCGGTAATGAAAGGCGCGGCGATAATAAGGGCGCACAACGTGGTGATGAACCGGCATGCGGCCATCGTGGCCGCCTCCATTCGGGACAGGAAAGTATAGTTTGGGGGGGGCTAACGCCTTATGTTCGACTTAGGGGGATTTTTCAAACGCTCGGTGAAATGTTCCCTTAAAATCTTTATTTCTTCTTTGGTATATGTGTTGTCATCCCCATCCAGGATATCGTCCTCCATTTTACCCAGCGCCCACACCGGGTCTTCGTACACCTCAACGATTATCTTGTTTAATTCGCTGACAGCCAGGCTGAAATCCTCCAGAATCATCCTTTTCTGGAGGAAAGAGAGGGGCTTCGGCTTATCAAGGGCTGAGGAGCCATTAACCGCGTAAATGTCATACGACAGGTTGGTGTCCACCGGCCCGTACGGTTCCATTTTCGCTACCACCACCCCGTAACCGGTTGTTTTCAACTCGAACCAGTAGTCCGTCCGCTCCACGAAACTGAACTTGATGAACATGGTATCCCCGATCCAGGTGATCGGGGATACAAAGTACTTGGCGCCGGGGTAAAACGTGGCGCTCCATCCAACGCCCGGCCCCTCATCGGCGAGCACGAAAGACGGGCGGATGATCATAAGGCTATAAAGTTTATAGGCCAGCGTCGGGTGATCCAGGAAAAAAAGGGCCGTGCGCATGGGGGTGGAAAATCCAGAGTACCGGACCATTAGCGGTTGCTGGGCCAGGGCCACGGCCAGCCTGACGTCCCGGTGGGAAAGTTTCTTGCGGTCAAACGGGATGGGGGTTGGTTTTTCATTTGATTTGACGCGGTCCCGCCAGCCGGAAGCGGGGGGGATGGCGATTAACAGGGCCATCAGGGCGCAGAAGACAACGCGTAGCGTCATGGCCGCACAGCCACCCCGATATCGTTCACCCCGGCCTCTTTGCAGATGCCCATCACCTGAACCACCTTGCCGTGGTTTGACGATGTGTCCGCCCGCACGATGGCCGAGCGTTTTTTCATGCCCCGCATTTTTTCGGTTATGAGGGCCTTGAGGGTTTTTGGGTCGGCGGGCTCCCCGTTGAAGAAAATCTCCCCTTCGCGGTTGATGTCTATCTCCACCACCTTAAGGTCGTTTGCGGCGGCGCCCGCCTGTGAGTCCGGCAGTTCGATGTCCATGCTTTTGGTGGGGTCGGCGAAGGTGGTGGAGATCATGAAGAAAGCCAGAAGGAAGAAGACGACGTCTATCAGGGGAATCAGCTGGAGGGCGTAGTCCTCCTCCCGGTTTCGTTTAAACTTCATCTTCGAACGCCACCTTCTCGTTATGCCTGCGGGACACCGCCTCCACGGTGTGCATGATGTCTTCCACCAGGCGGAGGCTTATTTCCTCCATCTCGTAGATAAGCTTGTCCACCTTGCCCCGGAAATAGTGGTAAAAACCCAGGGTGTAGATGGCCACCACGAGCCCGGCGGCGGTGTTGATAAGGGCTTCGGCGATACCGCCGGCCACCACCGTGGGGTTGCCCACCCCCTCCAGCGAAATGGCGGAGAACGCGTTTATCATGCCGGTTACGGTGCCCAAAAGCCCCAGCATCGGGGCCAGGCTGGCTATGACGCCCAACCCACGCAGGTTGGCCTCCAGCAGGGTTGCCTCGTGCGCCCCGGCGGCCTCCAGCGCCCGCTCCACCTCCAGCACGCCGAACCTGCTCCGCAGGAGCCCGGCGTGGGTAATGCGGGACATGGCCACGTCCACCTTCCTGCAGACCATGAGGGCTTTTTCGAACTCGCCTTTCACGGCGTATTTCTTTACGTCATGCAGAAAATCGGTGTTTATTATTTTCTTCTTGCGCAGGGTGTACGCCCTTTCCAGGGCGATGGTTATGGAAAGCACGGAACACAGCACGATTACCCAAATAACCGGCCCGCCCCGCTGGAAGAACGCGGTCACCCAAACGCTGGCGGCGGACTGTTCCCCGGCCTGGGCCAGGGCGGCTGAGGGCCATAAAGCCATAGCGGCGCAAAAAACGGACATCATGCGGGACAACGAAGATATTTTCATCCGGAATTTATATCACAAACAGGGTTGGTTTTGCAGGGGGTAATGGGGGCAAAGGGAGTTGGGAAGAAACATGGCGCCCCTGTCCAGGGGGAAGGAAACCGTGGTCTGGCGACCACGGGGAAGCATCGAAAGAATGCCACGGGGAAGCGGTCAGCCGTGGTCAGCGACCACGGGGTAGCGAACATTGTCATGCCGGGCTTGACCCGGCATCGGGGCTTCGTTCATTCCTCGTTGAGGCCCTGATCCCGGCTCGCGCTACGCTTGGCCGGGATGACAAATGGCGCACCGCGAGTTTATCGAAGGGTGACATGGAACGAGCCGCAATAAAATGTTGCGCTTCACCGGGGTTGCCCCGGTCTTTTCTACTCCGCACAGGAATCCGTGGTCGGGCGACCACGG